>JAOZPA010000133.1 GCA_029932985.1 Campylobacterales bacterium | reverse complement strand
CCTGAACCGCAACTTTTGGCAGAGATGATTTCGGCGGTGGAACTAAATAAAACCACAACTATTAGAGGAGCTTTTACAATGGGAGAAAGTTGGAGATTTGTTATTTTGGAAAAATTAGGTCTAAATAAATATCAATATTTTTTATCTGAATCTTTTAATAGCACTAAAATAGCTGAATTAAAAGGAATTTATAGAAATCTGCAATTTGTCAAAAATGAAATTATCCAGATGGTACGAAACGAAAAATAGATTTCCGTTCGGGAATTTATATATTAAAATTAAAGGAAGCTTTATGAAGAAAATAATAGTTATGAGTTTATTCTCTATATTTTCAATCACTAGTGAGCCATCATTGGCAGAAAAAAGTGATAAAAGGAGACTTCGGGGTTAGACCCTAAAAGAGGAATAAAACTTAAATTTAGCTAAATTTACTACTGAGAGGCGGACAATAATTGATACTTTGTCCCTTTAAAATCGCACCCTACAAAAATTTCCGTGAGGGGGTTTTAAGCCTTTTATTTTTTGAGATTGAGAAGTTGCTTCCCAAACTTTATCAATGGACGACGGCAACGAGAGGTGATAGAAAAACAAGAATAATTAATTTGGAATATCTTTACTAAAAACTTTATTTTTCAACTCTTCAACTCTATTTTTAAATTTTTCATCACTTTTTAACAACTCTTTAACTTTTTTCATATTATGATAGATAGATGAGTGGTCTTTCATCTCAAAAAAAGTAGCCAATGACGGCATTGAATTTTTTGTGTGCATTTTGGCTAAATATATCACTATTCGCCGAGCCTCCACCACCGCTCTATTTCGTTTTTTAGATTTTATTTCGCTAGGTTTAATATTTAATTCACTTGCAATCACACTAATAATCTGCTCTAGTGAAGCATCATTTTTTTTCTCTTTTAGTTGACTTTTTATCACATTTTTTGCAAAATCTAGTGTCATTTTTTGTCTAGTCAAGGAGGCATAAGCATTTAAATTTATAATTGCACTTTCAATCTCACGAATATTATCACCCATATTTGTAGCGATATGGCTAACCACTTCATCCTCTAAATCTATCCCATCAAGCACACATTTTTTTTTGATAATCTCAATTTTTGTCTCAAGCTCTGGCACAGTTATATGAGCTATCAACCCCCATTCAAAACGACTTTTCAATCTATCTTCCAAACCAATGATTTTTTTTGGGGACTTATCTGAAGTTAAAATTATTTGACTATTATTGATGTGAAGCTCATTAAAAGTATGAAAAAACTCCTCTTGTGTTTGGTCTTTTCCACTCAAAAACTGAATATCATCTATCAGCAAAAGGTCACAATTTCTATATTTTGCCCTAAATCTATCCATTGTTTTAATTCTCAGATTATAAGTAAAATCATTTGTAAACTGCTCAATAGTATTGTAAATCACACTCAGCCCCTTATCTTTGGCATAATTTCCAATTGCATGAACCAGATGAGTTTTCCCAAGCCCTGTCGGTCCATAGATAAATAGCGGATTGTAGATTTTTGCAGGATTATCAGCAATAGATTTCGCCACCGTAAAAGCATATCGATTAGAATCCCCAACCACAAAACTATCAAAAGTGTAAGAACTGTTTAAAATACTCTGCACCACCTTTTTTTTAGCCCTTGCAACTACCGCTTTTTGCTCCTTTGGAGAGATTTTAATCTCAGGCTTATTGCCCTCCTCTTTCTCATAAAAATTTGCAATTTTTTCTCCATATTTTGTAGTAATCCACTTTGAGATTATAATATTAGGAGCTGTAAAAATTTTCACATCTTTCTTAGAGGCTCGTTTATCATACTTTAATTGTTTTATATATCTATCATATTCATTATGATTCAGTTCATTTTTGAGCAATAATAATATCTTATCCCACGCCATTAAATTTTCCTCTCTTTCCTAAAAATAAAGTCTGGAATAGTATCACAAAAAAGGTAAAAATTAGATTTATTTCTAGCGGTGAGGGGACTTAAACCATCACCATTTTTCGTCGCATATAAGCTATCTTAGTTTGAAGAGGGAGATTTTTTGGGCAATGGTCTTCACAAGCGAGTAGGCTCATACATCCAAAAATTCCATCATCATCACCGATTAATTCGTAAAAATCAGCATCATTTCGCTCATCGTGGGGGTCGATGGAAAATCTTACAACTCTATTTAACCCCACCGCCCCTACAAAATTCTCTTTCATAATGGCAGTCGAGCAACTTGCTACACAAAGCCCACACTCCATACATCTATCGAGTTCAAAAATATCCTCTGCCACTTTTGGCTCAATTTTTTTTTCAAATTTGGATATATCCGTTTTTTGAGTTGAGACTATCCAGCTATTGACTCGAATGTTCATATTTTTCATCCACGAGCCAGTATCAACTGACAAATCTTTGATGAGGGGAAATGTGGGTAGGGGTAGGAGTGTGATTTTGCCATCTTTAAATTCGCTAGTGAGAGTTTTACAGGCGAGTCGTGGTTTACCATTTATTATCATTCCACAAGCCCCGCAAATCCCCGCACGGCACACAAAATCGCTACTTAAATCGTGGTCGATGGTGGTTTTTATCTTTGTCAAGGCGATATAAAGTGTCATTCCTGCGGTTTCAGGTAATTTATATTCGGCAAATCTGGGTTTGGAAGTTTCATCTGATGGGTTGTATTTTAGGGCAATTATCGTTATCTCTCTACTCATTTTCATCTCCTAATCTCTGATTTTTTTCTTTATAAATCTCTTGCAATTCATAAGGCATCAGCTTTTCTTGAAGCTCATATCTATCACCTTTATGCTCTTTTGTGATTTTATCCACCTCATTTTGCCGTTTTTGACTAATTGGATTTTCGATACTATTCCCCTTTTTGCCATAGCCCCTAAACGCTGGAGGCATCTCCATTTTCATAATATCAAGTTTCTCATATTTCAAAGTTGGCTCTAAGTCATCCTCATTTTTCCAATAACTTATAGTTCGATTAAGCCAATTTTTATCATCTCGCTTCAGAAAATCCTCTCGGTGGTGAGCCCCTCGACTCTCTGTCCGCTCCCTTGCACCTTTTGCCACACAAAGAGCCACCTTTAGCATCATTGGAACTTTATAAGCCTCCTCAAGTTCAGGATTTAGTAACCGACACTTATTTTTAATCTTTATATTTTTTGATTTTTGAAGTAAAGTTTTGAGTTTCTCCACCGCTATTTTTAAATCTTTGCCATTTCTAAAAATCCCAACAAAATTTTGCATAATGATTCTCATCTCATTTTTTATATCATAAATATTTTCATCTCCATCAAGCTTAAGTAGATTATTCAAATAATCATCCTGCTTATTAAGCTCATCCTCAACCATTTTAGTATCAATATTTATATTATTTTTTTTACAAAAATCACCAAAATAATCTCCCACTATCATTCCAGCTACCACCGTCTCACTCACCGAATTTCCACCAAGCCGATTAAAGCCGTGCATATCCCAACAGGCAGATTCCCCACACGAAAATAACCCTTTGATATTTACACTCTCCCCTTTTGGGGTCACTCTGATTCCACCCATCGAATAATGTTGCATGGGAAGTACGGGCATCCAACCCTTTTTATCTTTATCCGCTGGGTCAATTCCATTAAATGTTTTAGAAATATCTTGCACATCACGGAGATTTTTTTCAATATGTTTTCTACCTAAAATTGAAATATCAAGCCACAAATGTTCGCCGTAGGGGGACATCACTCCCTTACCTTTTTTGATATGTTCTAGCATTCGCCGACTCACCACATCTCGACTTGCCAAATCTTTTTTTTCAGGTTCATAATCTGGCATAAAACGATAACCATCCTTATCTCTCAAAACTCCGCCATCACCTCGACACCCCTCAGTTAGCAAAATCCCAGATGGCACGATGGGGGTTGGGTGAAACTGAATCGCCTCCATATTTCCCATATATCCCCCAGCATTTAGCACGATTGCATGACCTGTACCTTTACAGATTGTGGCATTTGTGGATTGTTTGTAGATTCGCCCATAGCCACCAGTAGCGATGAGTGTACCTTTTGCCACATAAGCGGTCAATCCCCCCTTTTTCAAATCTCGCACTATCGCACCGAAACATTGCCCATCTTTAGTTATGAGAGAAATTGCCTCTTTTTTATCCTCAATCTGTACCCCTAATCTCATCGCTTCATTTGTCACTGCATATAACATCGTGTGACCTGTGGCATCGGCGGTATAGCAAGTCCGCCATTTTTTAGTGCCTCCAAAATCTCTAGCATTTATGAGACCGTGGGCTTCCTCTTTTTCGGTGATAGTTGTTTTTTTTGTATTAATTACCACTTCTCTATCGCCTTTTTTGATACGATTCCACGGCACACCCCACGAGGCAAGTTCTCGAATTGCTTTGGGGGCAGTTTGCACAAACATTCTCACCACCTCTTGGTCACATCCCCAGTCGCTCCCCTTGACGGTGTCGGCGAAATGTACATCTTCATTGTCTCCCTCACCCATAATGCAATTTCCTAAACTGCTTTGCATTCCACCTTGGGCTGCGGAGGAGTGAGACCTTTTGACGGGAACTAAACTTATAACGATTGTGCTTAAACCTTTGGCACTTGTGGCGATTGCTGTACGAAGTCCTGCCAAACCTCCACCAATAATCAAGGAATCTGTATATTTAATTTTCATTTTTTAGCTCCATTTGAGGTATATATTTTTCTCCATAATTTGCTCGATGGTCATAGCCAATTTTCATATATGAGATAAGTGAAAAGATACCTATTATTAGATAAAACACCACAACTATTTGTATAATCTTTTTGGTTTTAACCCTATTTTTTCTAGGATTTTCTCCATCAAAGATACCCCATTTCATAATTAATCGATAGATTCCAACCCCTGCATGAAGTACGACAGAAACTAAAAGCATAAGATACATAGGCCACATCACATCGCTATAAATTCTATCAGACGAGGCAAAAGGACCGATATTTTGCGGTTGAGTCATCATAATATAAAGGTGAATGGAGGCTAGAAAAAAAAGCATAAAACCGCTACTTATTTGGATAAACCAAAGATTTGTGTCGCTGTGGTTCATAAGTTTGGTATGGGTTCTAAAACGAAGATATTCACGGTAGGAGTTTGGGAATTTTCTCATAGCCAAAAAAGCGTGAAATATTAAAATAATAAAGATGACAAAAGCCAAAATAGAGATAAAAATAGGCGAACCACCCTCTATTATAAATTCTAATTCAAATATCATAGTAAGTTTATACATAGTCTCTTTGCCCAGCAAAATAGATGACTCAAAAATAATATGAAAAACTATAAAAAGAGCCAAAATTAGCCCCGTGATACTTTGTAATAAATCAAGCTTTGCAGGTATTCTACTTTTGTGCTTTTTTGTAGTTTTACCTGTAATACTTTCAATTATATCGGCATTTAACATTAAAAATCCTTTTTAATTATTTTGATTTTTGAAGATGTAAGGGGGAAATCCCAGCCAAAAAAATTTATGATAGGGGTGTTTTGGCAAATAGTAGGGCTAAATTACATCAAAAGTTTTTTGAATTATTAGTTTATTAGAATTAAAAATCTCTAGCCGAAACTTAGAATTTTTGTCATATTTTCCAACACCTTTTGGAGTACCTGTCATAATAATATCGTAATCTTCAAGAGTCATAAAACTTTCTATTTCATTTAAAATTTCAAGGGGTTTATATATCATCAAATTCACGGTAGCTTGTTGGGTCAAAATATTATTGATGTAGAGTTTCATAGAGATATTAGGAATATCATCGTGGTTAATTGGTTCAAAATTGGTAAAAACTGCAGAATTATCAAATGCTTTAGCTCTCTCCCACGGCAAACTTTTTGATTTTAGTTCTGATTGCAATGTTCGGTCGGTCAAGTCAAGCCCCGCACCGACACCGATGATTTGAGAATTTTTGACCAAAAATGAGATTTCACTCTCATAATGGCAATTTTCATCTATAAAAAAAAGTTTATCTGTTATTGCAGAGTTTGGTTTATTAAAAATCACCATCGATGAGGGGATTTCATTTTGCAACTCCTCTATGTGAGCTACAAAATTTCT
>JAOZPA010000032.1 GCA_029932985.1 Campylobacterales bacterium | reverse complement strand
AGAAGATACATTAAATCAACTTACCTGTGAATTAAAAAAAAGTGGTTGGACAACTTATAATCTCAAAACAATACTAGAAAAATACAAACACAAAAACTCAGAAGGAAAATTTAGACCATATTGCCAAATGATAGTCTATTTTCTGACTAAAAAATTAAAATCAAAAGGAGTAACAATTTGAAAAAAGAATCAGTTATAAAAGAATTAAAAAAAATGGGTGAGGCAAGAGAGAATTTTTATAAATATTTGGATAAAAATATTCCACAAGATAAAAATAATATTTATAAATTTGAAGATACAAAGCTAGATGCAAAAGAGATTTATTCTCTATTTTTCAAGATGGATTATCAATCACGAAAACTCAAAGGGCTTTTGGTTGATGCTTATGATTTAAAGGCGGAATGATGAAACTAATTGTAAATGGCAAAGAGATAGAAACAAAAGAGAATATCACAGTTCTTGAACTTTTGAGAGAGTTAAGAGTAGAAGATAAAACGATGGCAGCCGCTGTCAATATGCAAGTGGTTAAAAAAGAAAATTGGCAAACCCATACCCTAAAAGAAAATGAAAAAGTAGAATTTTTACAATTTGTAGGTGGTGGCTGATTTTTTGGCTTCAAAGCCCCTCACGGAAATTTTATATATAAGGTTTAAAAATGAAATTAACAGACAAAGAGGTATTGCAGATAAAACTAGGCTTGAAGTTTGCAAATTTATTGGTGCAAAAAGATTATGAAAAAGCACATAATCTTTTATCCACTAGTGAAAAACTAAAATATACAGCTACAAATTTTAAAGAGGAGATGGAGAGAATGATTGATTATTTCTTTACTCCTGATAAAATATTTGTAGCTGAAAATTGGGTATGGAAAGAAAGTAAAAATGCAATTGATGATAATTACATTTATATACCTACTTGAAGAAGAGGGAAATAGTGAGGCAGTTTATTTAAAAGTAGATTATGAGAATTCTAAATTAGTAATTTCTGATATTGAATTTGGTCGTCCATAAATAGATTATAGTTTCAAAAAAAAATCTAGCGGTGAGGGGACTTAATCC
Source organism: Campylobacterales bacterium (assembly GCA_029932985.1). Classification (GTDB taxonomy): domain Bacteria; phylum Campylobacterota; class Campylobacteria; order Campylobacterales; family JAOZPA01; genus JAOZPA01. Next base: position 19,807 of record JAOZPA010000032.1, on the reverse strand, counting down.
CCTTTTTACATAAAATTTGGAGTATCATTTGAAAAAAGTATCAAATCACCCTCTTTAGTATTTTGAGCTATGGTGGATTCTAGTTTGGTTTTATCTTTCAAAATAATTTTACGAGGTTTTTGGATATTTTCATCTAAAATCTGACTATTAACCTCTCCCGTAATTATAACTAAATCAAATATCTCATTAATTACTAAAGCCAATCTGACATTTACCTCTACACTAGTTTCAACAATCCCAGGGGTGATGAGAACTTTTGTCTTTTCATAATTTGCCACCATCTGATATGAGCTAGTCATCCCCTCAAAATTTCCATTATAGCTATCATCGATGATTATTTTGCCCCCAGCCTCAATTTTTTGTAGGCGGTGTTCGATGGGTTTTAGTTTGGTAACAATTCTTTTAATCTCCTCAATCTCCATTCCCAATTCCATAGCAATTTTGATAGAAGCGGTGATATTTATGGCATTGAAATTTCCCAAAAGTGGTGAGCAAATCTTTTCATTACTGTTATTGATTTTCATATCAAAAGTTATCCCATCGAGAGTTGTGTGGATATTTGAGATTTCGTCCCCAAAACGCTCGATTTTTCCAGATGGATTTATCATCGCACTCTCGTGAACAAAAGCTTTTTTTAGATTTTCAGAATCTATCAGCTCCATTTTGGTATTTCTAATATTTTCCAAAGTTCCAAAATATTCAATATGTTGCAGACCGATTTTGCCAATTATCGCATAGTGATGATTTAGAAATTTCGCAATCTCCAAAATATCTCCCTCCTCTCTAGCCCCCGCTTCTGCGATATAGATTTCACAATCTTGTGGTAATTCTTGATTTACATCCTGCACTAGTCCTGCTAAAGTGTTGACACTTCGTGGGGTTTTGTAGGTTTTAAATTTTTGTTCTAAAATCTGAAACAGAATATTTTTGATAGTGGTTTTGCCGTAACTTGCTGTAATTGCTATGATTTTTGTATCTTGAGAGTTTAGTTTTTTAATAGCATCAGTTTTAAATCCGATAAAAGTCATTTTTTCAAACAAAAAGCTAATTAGAATCGCCATCATGAGGGGGATTAATAGCCCAAAATTGCAGTTGATTATGATTAAACAGAGTGAATTTACAAAAATTGAACTTAATAAGATGAAAAGTAAAAATCGTTTAACTCTTTGGGTGAGAACTAGTTTTTTGTCTAATTTTTTATGCCACCAAATTAAGCTGGGCAAAAGTATTAAAAATTGATAACCTAAAAATATCTGTTTATAGTGCAGATAATAAAAAGCGATGGGGAGAATGAAAAACCATAGATGCCAATAGGGTTTTTTGGATTTGAAAATCACCCGTTCTAATTTATAGTTGTACCATTGCAAATTTGTGATGAGGTAGAAACCCAACATTAACACCAAAATGGTGCTTGAGAGAAAAAGGAGTAGAAAATTAATCACTATGTATCCTAAAAGTTAAAATTAAAATTCTATTTTACCTTTTTTACATAAAATTTAGCTTGTTTGGGTATAATGTAAGGTTTTACAACAAGAAGAGTGAATAATTTAGCAAAACTACAAGAGCCATAATCTTGATTAAATATAAAGGATTGAGAATGACTGCAAAAGAGCTGTACCAAGAGATAGAAAATCTATTTAAAACCAACAAAGATTATTATATTACATTTGAAGAATTGATGTATATTTTTCCCAAACAACCCACTGCATCAAATGCAAAAAAAATACTCTCCTTTATCAAAAAATATAATGTTAAATTGATAACTTCTGCGGAAATTGCGAAAGTTAAAAATATTGAAGAGGCTCAAATGAGTCTCGAAGCTATGAAAAAACTTCAAGATGATAAACTTGCGGAGGAGTTTAATTTAGCTGGAGAAAAGGAGTTGCTTGAGTGGAGTCGAAGTGATTCGCCTGTGAGAATGTACCTTCGTGAGATGGGGCAGGTGGAGCTTTTGACCAAAGAGGAGGAGATTGATATTTCAAAACGAATAGAGTTAGGTGAAGATATTATTATCGATGCTTTTTGTTCGGTGGGGTATTTGATTGATTTTATTTTGGATTACAAAGAAGCTTTGGTGAACCGAGAGCGACGAGTTAAAGAGTTATTTAGAAATTTTGAAGATGATGAAAAAGAAGATAAGAAAGATGATGCGGAGGATGATAGCACAGAAACTCCGATAAAGAGAAGATTGCCACCTCCTAAAAAATCAAACAAAAAAGAGCAAAGTAGAACCAAAAAAGTTAATGAAAGTTTTAAATCTTTGGAAAAAGCCAAAAAAGAGTGGCTAAAACAAAGTGATTTAGAGATAGAGGATGATGACCCAAATAAACTTATGCACGGCACATTAGCGATTGCTTTTAAAAAGAAGCTTTTAAAAGAGAGTTTATTGGAGTTAGGTCCTACTAGTAAGTTGATAAATGAGCTGGTTCGTTCTATGGAAACTGCCCTCAAAAGTGATAAGGGTTTTGATAAAGAGTTGAAAAAACTGGAGTATCGATTGCCACTTTTTAATGATGATTTGAAAAGAAATCATAAAGAGTTGGTCAAGAGAGTTATCGATATGACAAAAGATGAGATTGCAGATATTGTGCCTGAAGCTACTATGGTTTCTACTTATATGGAGATTAAAAAACTTGTTACGACAAAAGAAGCTAGTAAAAATAGTTTTAATTTGACTCCACAAAGGTTGAAAGAGATTTTGGAGCTTATCAAAAGAGGTAAGCGGATTGCGGACAAAGCGAAAATCAAAATGGTTCGTTCAAATCTGAGACTTGTGGTTTCTATTGCTAAGAGATACACCAATCGTGGGCTGTCATTTTTGGATTTGATTCAAGAGGGAAATATCGGGCTTATGAAAGCGGTTGATAAATTTGAGTATCAAAAGGGTTATAAATTTTCAACTTATGCTACGTGGTGGATTCGTCAAGCAATTAGTCGAGCGATTGCGGACCAAGCGAGAAGTATTAGAATTCCAATTCACATGATTGAAACAATTAACCGAATCAATAAAATTATCCGAAAAGGTTTGCAAGAAAATGGTAAAGAGCCAGATGTTGAGGAGATTGCAAAAGAGTTAGGAAATTTACCAGTTGATAAAGTCAAAAATGTAATCAAACTTACCAAAGAGCCAATTAGCCTCGAAGCCCCTATCGGAAATGATGAAGATGGAAAATTTGGAGATTTCGTGGAGGATAAATCTACAATTTCACCAATGGATAATATTCTAAAAAATGATTTAAAAGCCCAAATTGATGGAGTTTTAGACCAACTAAATGAGAGAGAAAAAGCTGTTATTCGTATGAGATTTGGTTTAATGGATGATGAGAGTGATAGAACTTTAGAGGAGATAGGAAAAGAGTTAAATGTCACCAGAGAGAGAGTCCGACAGATTGAAAGCTCAGCTATCAAAAAATTAAAACACCCAAAAGTTGGTAGAAAACTTAAAAATTATATAGAGGAATAAAGATAAAATCCCCGAATCTTTTCGGGGTATTTTTTAATTACAAGTATAGGAAAAATTTAACTTTTTACTTTTTTTACCTGAAATAGAAAATTCATTACCCACACGAGCAGTTTTATAACCCCTAAGCGAAGTTGTGATTTTGCAATTTCTAGGTAGATTAAATTTTGCTTTTATAGGTATTTCGCTTTTTATCAAAATTTTATCTTTTGTAAAAATCTCAACATCTCCATTTGTATCTATCAAATAAAATTCACTATTATTATCATTTTGATTAAATTTCAAACTAACATTTTTTGAATTAAGATGAATATATTTATCTTTAAAACCAATTACACCTTTGCTATTTTGAATATCTACAACCCCAAAACTTTTAGGAATTCGTAGCTCATCAATATAGTTCAATCCACCAAAAATATATTCATCACCCTTTTTCGCCACTGAAACATAGTAAAAACTGTGAGCTTTCTGGATATATTCCGTGACATAGATTGGATTTATCTCTTGAGTCAAAGCCCAATCATACACTTTTTTTAAAGCATTTAGAGAGGCAGTTTTGACACTACTATAAAAATGATAATAGATATTTATCGGCTTAATTCGGATAGGTTTTTCAGTCATTTTAAAAGTTTGAATAACAATTCCATATCCCCAAAATGGACCAAGCCAATTATTTGTATAAACATTTTCATTCTCTATTGCTGCATAAATTTGATAATATTTACCCCGTTTTAAACCTATTGGAGTAATTCTTACAAGAGCATTTTTTGCTGTTGTAATAGTTGTTCCACCACCATTAATCGCTAAAATATTATGTTTTGCCACATATTTTAGAGTTTTTTCACTAGGCAAACAATCCCCCGTCCAAAAAAGAGTTTTGGCTTTTTTATTTTTTGGAGTCAACTTTTTATTTATAAAATCAAGCGAATCACTAATCTCTCTTTTTTGGCTAAAAGAATAGTTTATTACAGGGAGATTATGCCCTTTTGCCTTTGGATTCTGCTCTAAAATCCCCCAATTAAATGGATGGGAATAGGTGTGTGTAGCTGGTAAAACATTTGATTGTTTTAAAATTTCACTAGCTTGTTTCATCGAGATTTTGCTATATTTTGGATAAACTCCATATTTTGCCACCTCTCCCTCTATTATAGAAATCCCATGCGGTAAATCATATTTTTTAATAATAGATTCCAACAACTCTTCACCTGCAATTTTTGGGGCTTTAGAAAACTCCACCCCACTCACCAAACCATCACCATCAATATGGATAAAAAATATTCTTCTACCATTTTTTGTTGTAATATCTGGAATTGGAAATTTTTCTAACCTTAAAGCTTGTGACAAAAGTTTAAATGGATTAATATGCCATAAAATTTTTCCTCTTAACTCTGTAAAAAATGAGCTATCCAAAACATAACCACCCCAAGGGGTAATTGCTGAAATAGTCGATTTTTCTCCTTTTGAATTTTCTGCAATCAACAAAGCTTTAGAATTTTTAGGATTATAAAAATTTTCATGATATTGAATAATTGGTTCAAGTTCATATCCTATCATTTGATCTTTTTTTACTATCTTGTATTCTAAATTGTCCTTATCTTTGTTTTTAGTTATATCAACTCCAAAAATTTTAGAAAACCACAATTTAGGTAGGGAATTATCCCCCAAAAATAGTAATTTAATATTACTTTCCTTGACTTTCTTAAGCCATTTATAATATTTTTTTTGATTCGGAAAATCATTGAAAAGATTTATTATAATTCCTGCATATCTATCTAAATTCTTAGGAAATCCTTTTTGAACATCTTTTAATATAGGAATATAACCCAAATATTCAACAGGAGTAGATAAAAGTAGATGAGCTGGAGAATTAACCTTATCCTTATCTTCTATAAATTTTGAATTATAGATAATTAAAATCTCTCGCTTTATATAATCAACTGAAGATTTTCCACTAGATGTCAAATGATAATCTCCAATATAGGGTGTAAATCCCCTCAGCGAGATTTTCTTTACCGCCTTTTTTACCTCTATTTTATCGGCTAGGGGCATATAATCCAAAACTATAATATCCAAATCATAATTTTTAACTTGCTCCAGTTTTCCCAAAAGCCAAGCAGAATCATCTTTGGTCATAGTTTTATAAGTTTTGTTTTTGGTATCTAAACCATAATAAAGCGACTCTACCAAAAATCCATCACAATATTTAGCAACTCTATCAACAATCTCAAATCCACGATTTATAATCAATTTTGAATTTTGAAATTTTTTATCAAATTTTTCAAAAAAAGTTACCATCCCATCTTCATAGGATTTTTTCTCATCTTTGGTTTTTAAAAAAAGTTGATATGAATCCAATGTATCAAAAAAGAAATTTCTAAATCCCAAATCATAAAGTTTTTGCATCTTATCTAAGAGAAAATCTTGATACTCAATTATCCGAATATCTGCCACAAAAGAGTCCCAACTCTCATTTTTACCCAAAATCCACTCAGGATGATTTTTATCATCAAGCTCACCAATACTCACATAGGTATAAATTTTATCTTGATAGGTCTTAAACCGATGAGTGTAAGTTTCCACACTATAAGGCTGGACGATAATCGCATCGTGAACTCCAGCAATGTCATAAGCCAACTCATCTCCGTAATAGATAAATACCGATTGAATGTTACCCTTTTTTGCCCATAAACTAGAGGTCAACATCAATAACAAAATAATTTTTAAAAATTTAGTCATAATTTAATCACACCTATAATTAAAATTTAATCTTCTCTTTGTTTTAGAAGAGATAGAAAATTCATTGCCCACACGTGCAGTTTGATAACCCCTAAGCGAAGTTGTAATTTTGCAATTTTGAGGTAGATGAAATTTAGCGGTTATCTCAATTTCACTTTTTATCAAAACTTTATCTTTTGTAAAAATCTCAACATCTCCACTTGTATCTATCAGATAAAATCCACTATTATTATCATTTTGATTAAATTTCAAACTAACATTTTTTGAATTGAGATGAATATATTTATCTTTAAAACCAATAACACCTTTGCTATTTTGAATATCTACAACTCCCAAACTTTTAGGAATTCGTAGCTCATCAATATAGTTCAATCCACCAAAAATATACTCATCACCCTTTTTTGCCACTGAAACATAGTAAAAACTGTGAGCTTTCTGGATATATTCCGTGACATAGATTGGATTTATCTCTTGAGTCAAAGCCCAATTATAAACTTTTCGCAGGGAGTTTAGAGATGCCATTTTGGTAGTGATATAAAAATGATAATAGATATTTATTGGTTTTAATCGGGGCTTGTCAGTAATTTTAAATGTCTGAATTGCCAGTTCATAACCCCAAAATGGACCAAGCCAATCATTTGTATAGACATTTTCATTTTCAACTGCTGCATAGATTTGGTAATATTTACCTCTTTTTAAACCGATGGGGCTAACTCGTGAAAGAGTGTTTTTGGCAGTTGTGATGGTTGTCCCTCCACCGTTGATTGCTAAAATATCATTTTTGGCTACATATTTCAAAGTCTCCTCTCCTGGTAAGCAATTTCCACTCCAAAATAGAGCTTTTGCTTTTTTATCTGGTGGGGTTAATTTTTGATTTATAAATTTTAACGAATCACCAATTTCCCGTTGGGGGCTAAATACAAAATTTGTAACTGGCAAATTATATCCTGTAATGGTCGGATTTCTTTCCACTTTACCCCAATTAAAAGGGTGAGAATAGGTATGAGTGGCTGGTAAAACATTTGGTTCATATAAAATCGCTTTTGAATAAAGCTGGGAAATCTCCGCAAATTTTGGATAAACTCCATATTTTGCCACCTCGCCCTCTATTATGGAGATTCCGTGAGGCAAATTATACTTTTTGACAATCGACTCTAGCAACTGTTGAGCTGCGATTTTTTCCTCTGGCACAAACTCCACTCCACTCGCCAAACCATCTCCATCAATATGGATAAAAAGCAACCGCCTACCATTTTTGGTCATCACATCGGGAATTGGAAAATGTTTTAACCTTAATGACTTTGCAAGAAACTTAAAGGGGTTAATATTCCAATAATTCTCTTTTCGCAAATTTGTCAAATATGCCGTATCCAAAATATATCCACCCCATGGAGTGATTGATGCCAACACCGATTTCTCATTTTTTGAATTTTTTGTAACCAATAAATTTTCAGAATTCTTAGGATTATAGAAATTATATCGATGTTTAATAATTGGCTCAATCTCATAACCTATCATCTCATCTTTTTTAATAATCGGATATTCTGAATATAGTTCATCTTTATTTTCAGTAACCTTAATCCCCAATTTTCGTAAATAGGAGGAGTTAGGAATTCCCGAATCCCCAAAAAAAGCGATTTTTATCCCCATATCTACCACCTTTTTAACCCACTCATAATATTTTCTCATATTTTTCTGCTCATCGGAAAACACCACAACCACTCCAGCATATCTATCCAAACTCTTAGGATAACCATCTTGAACATCTTTCAAAATAGGGATATAACCCAAATATTCAATAGGAGTCGAAAGTAACAGATGAGCCATAGAATCAGTTTGACCATCTAAAGCTTTTAACGAATCATACAGAAGCAAAATTTCCCGTTTTATATAATCAACTGAAGATTTTCCCATCTCATCTAGCTTAGAATTTCCAATATAGGGTGCAAATCCCCTCACCGAGATTTTCTTTACCACCTTTTTCACTTTTGTTTTATCGGCTAGGGGCATATAATCCAAAACTATAATATCCAAATCATAATTTTTTACCTCTTCCAACTTTTCTAAAAGCCACTTAGTATCATCTTGACTCGTAATTTTATAACCACCATTCTCCTCATCTAACCCGTGATAAAGAGATTCCACTAAAACTGCATCACAATATTTTTTCACTTTGGGCAAAATCTCAAATCCACGATTTATAATAAGTTTTGCCTCTGGAAATTTTTTATTAAATCTCTGAAAAAAAGTTATCATCGCTTTTTCATAAGATTTCCGTTGAGAATTATCAGTTAAAAAATATTGATAAGAATCCAGCGAATCAAAAAAGAAATTTCTAAATCTCAAATCATAAAGTTTTTGCATCTTGTTTAGCAAAAAATCTTGATACTCAACCTTGCGAATATCTGCTACAAAAGAGTTCCAGCTCTCATTTTTGCCCAAAATCCAATCCTTGTGAGTATCATCCTCTAGCTCAGCCACACTCACATAGACATAAATTTTTTCTTGATAGGTCTTAAACCTATGAGTGTAAGTTTCTAAACTATGGGGCTGAACGATAATTGCATCGTGAACTCCAGCGATGTCATAAGCCAACTCATCTCCGTAATAGATAAATACCGATTGAATATCACCCTTTTTTGCCCATAAACTAGAGGTCAACATCAGCAAAAAAATAATTTTTAGAAATTTCATAATAATCCTTTTGGTTTTAGAAATTATAACATATTTGGCTTAGTGTTGGTCAAGGCTACCATATCAATCTATAACTTCATCGCTATTTCACCAAATTTTATTTTTTGATTTAATCTTGTGGCGATTTTGCCAAATCCTTTTTCAAAAAGCATAAGCACAGTTGAACCCATCTTAAAAGTCCCTATCTCATCGCCTTTTGAAAGTTGAAGATTATTATAATCAAAAATCATCGGTTTCATCGCTTTTGCATTTGTTTGCACTCGTGGCTCAAAATTTATAGTCATCTGTCCCACATTTAAAGCCCCCACAAACACCATATAAAAAATTTTTCCTCGGCTATCGGTACACTCCAGCATTACTCGCTCATTTTCTATAAAAAGATTTAATTTATTTTTTAGATACCGCATATTTACAGGATAAAGTTTTGCAGGAATATAGATAAGACGGGAAACGGTCATATCAGTTGGGGCATGATAACGGTGATAATCTTTTGGAGAGAGATAAAAATTTATAAAACTCCCATTTTTCACTCTACTCAAATTAGTTTTCAAAAAGCCATTTAGCATTTCGCAAAAACTATACTCCATCCCCTTTATCTGAAATAATCTATCCTCTTTTATCTCACCAAAAGCGGTAATCAGCGAATCTGCTGGAGAGATAACCGTATCTTTAGATTGGTCAATCACTCTAGGAATCTCAAAACCTCTAGTAAAAAGTGCATTTAAAGTTGGGTAGGTTGCAGGGTCACGAAACTCACTCATATCCAACCCCAAAAGCCCCACATAAGCTTTATTTATAAAAGATTGGATAGCTGGGCTAAACTGATGAGATGCAAATTTCCCAAACCGCATAGAGATAGTATTTGTGATATGTTTATTCATAAAATTCCTTTTAAGTTATTACACTATTATAACATATTTAGGAGTTTAATTTATCTTTAACTGCTTATTTGCTAAAATCAATTTAAAATTATAATATCTAGTTGTGGTAACTGCCACGACCAAATAAAAGGCAAATTATGTTAAAACCTCTTTTGATAGAGATTGGTGTAGAGGAGCTTCCTGCGATTCCATTTCTCAAAGAACTTCCAAATATTGAAAAAAAATGGCTTACGATTTTGGAAAAATACTCAATGACCTGTGAGTTTGAATTTTATTACACTCCTCGTCGGTTGGTTTTGTGGCATAGAAAATTTAAAGTCAAGCAAGAGGATAGTCTTGAAGAGTTTTTTGGAGCGCCTTTGGCAATTGCTTACAAAGATGGAAAACCTACGGGGGCATTTAATGGTTTTGTGAAAAAAACTGAAGCAAATCCTGAAGATATAGGTAGTGTCAAAAAAGGCAAAAAAGAGGTACTTTATTATAAAAAATCGGTGAGGGGTCTTGATGCAGTTGAAATTTTACCTGCATTAATTAGAGAATTTTTAGAATCCTTAAACTTTGGAAAATCTATGAGATGGGGCAGACTCACCGCTAATTTCATTCGACCAATTCGTTGGATAAATCTATTTTTGGGTGATGAATATGTGGAGTTTAACCTTTTTGGTGTCAAAAGTGGAAATGAATCCTACCCTCACCGAACTATCTCATACAAACCATTTACATTCAGTTTTGCAGGGGATTATTTTTGCAAACTTGACAAGGCAGGAGTGATTTTATATCCAAATGAACGAAAGAAAAAGATTGTAGATGAGTTTGAGAGAATTGAAAAAAAATTTGATATAAAGATAGATAGAGATGGTGAGCTTTTGGCGGAGGTGGTGGCGATTACTGAAAATCCAACCGCTTTAATTGGTGAGTTTGATGAGGAGTTTTTGACCCTGCCACCAGAGGTTGTGATAACTTCGATGAAGGAGCATCAGCGATATTTTCCTGTTTTCAAAGATGAAAAGTTGACAAATAGATTTATAGTTGTTTCAAATGCGATTACGGAGGATTTTACTCAAATTATCAAGGGAAATGAGAAAGTTTTAAAAGCTCGACTGAGTGATGGACTTTTCTTTTATAAAAATGATTTAAAAAATGGTTTGCAAACTGATGGACTAAAAAATATTCTTTTCATCAAAGATGGTGGAACTTTGAAAGATAAGGTTCAGCGAGAAGAGATTATCGCTTTGAGTCTTTTTGATAAATACAAAACCCAAATGGTGGCTGAAAGTGGTAAAGATGAGAGCGAACTGCGGGAGTTATTGATTCAAGCGGTGAGGGTCTCTAAGGCTGATTTGCTTAGTGAAATGGTATATGAATTTACGGAGCTTCAGGGGTTAATGGGTTACTATTATGCCACGATTTTAGGTGAAGATAAGATGGTTGCTAGTGCGATTAAGGAGCAGTATTTGCCTTTAGGGAGCGATAGTGAATTGCCATCAAATTCGTTTAATGCGATTGTGGCTTTGGCTATCAAAATAGATTCGATTAAGACAATTTTTAGTGTGGGGAAGATTCCAACTGGCACAAAAGACCCCTATGCACTTCGTCGGGCGGTTTTGGGGATTATAAAAATTTCGATTGATAGAGGATTTAAGTTTGATTTTCGAGATATTTTGAGTGATTTTCCAAATGAGTATGCTCAGTTTGAATTTAAAAAGCTTGAGGAGTTTTTTTTAGAGCGAATTTACAAATATTTTGAGGCAAATGTTTCGATTATCAAAGCGGTGGTGGCGAGTGGTGAGCGAGATATTTCTGAGATTGATAAAAAGATTACAGCTTTAAATATTATCACAAGTTCGACAGATTTTCCTCAGATAAATTCATCGTTTAAGCGAGTTTCAAATATTATTAAAGATGTGAAGTTGGATAGTTATTTGGCGGTCGATAAATCATTATTCACTCACGAAAATGAGAAAAATCTTTTTGAGCAGTTTAATAAAATTAAAGCAAAAACTTATAACTCTTATGAGGAGGAGCTGGATGCGTTGTTTGGTTTAAAACCAGAAATTGATAACTTTTTTGATTCAGTGATGGTAAATGATAAAGATGAAAAGATAAAAACAAATCGAAAAAATCTTTTGGCAACTATCTATAAGGCATTTAAAAAAATTGGTGATATTAAAGAGATAACTATTTAGGCTTAATGCCTACCCAATGAAAAAAATAAAGAGAAAAAAATGATTGAGAAAATTAAAAAACGAGAGAGAATTAGAGCATCGGAGGATTTGCGAGAGATTGACCTGCTTTTTGTGGAGGATGAGGAGCTGATTCGAGAAAGTTTTAGAAGGATGATGGGGAAAAAGGTTAGAAATTTTTATTTAGCTAGTAATGGTGAGGAGGGGTTGGAGGTTTTTAAACAAAAATCACCTCAAATAATTATTAGTGATATTCAGATGCCAAAGATGAATGGAATTCAGATGATTTCTAAGATTCGGAAGTTTGATAAAGATGTGAAAATTATGATTGTGAGTGCTTTTAATGATAGTGAATATCTTTTTAAGGCGATTGAAAATGATGTGAGTAGTTATCTGGTTAAGCCTATAAATAAATCTAAACTTTATAAACAACTTAATGATTTGGCACAGATGATACTTTTTGAGGAGAATAAAAATAAAATTTTTGATATAGTAAATCAAGTTATATCTCATCAGGAAAATATGGTTATTGTGGTGGGTGAAAATCAAGTAAAGTTAGCAAATCAGGAATTTTTGAACTATTTTAGTGTCAAAACTACACAAGAGTTTAACAAAAGAGTAGATTTGTGTCAAGAATTTTTGAAAGGGAGTGAGTATTTTTTTGCCAATACTTTGCATAATATAGATGATTGTATCGAAGAGATGAATTTTGAGAAGATAAAAAATAATATTATAATTTCGATGCGAGATACGAGAGATAATTTTGCAAAAGATTTTTTGGTTAAGATGACAAAATTAAATGGTCTTGATGGGCATAGCTATGTTTTGACTTTTACAAATATCACCGATATTTCACGGAAAAGTAAATATTATGAAAAAAGAGCAACCTACGATGATTTGACAAAAATTTATAATAAAGCAAAATTTAATGAACTTTTTGAAAGAAATATCTTTCTTTGCCGAAATAAAAATCTGGATTTGAGTTTAATTTTGTTTGATATAGATAATTTCAAAATTGTAAATGAAAAATGTGGTCATATTGGTGGTGATAAAATTTTGCTTCAATTAGCTTTACTTTTGCAAGAAAATATTGCTTCAAATTATATCTATGCCAGATGGGGGGGCGAAGAGTTTATCGTCCTTTTGCCCAAAGTTTGTGTGGAAAAAGCGGTTGAAGTGGCGGAAAATTTGAGAATAGCGATAGAATCTTACACTTTTAAAACTATTGAAAAAATCACTTGTAGCTTTGGGGTGACAAAAGTGGAAAATTACGACACCATAGAGAGTTCCATAAAACGAGCCGATGAGGGGTTGTATAGAGCCAAAAATGCGGGGAGAAATGTAGTAATTGAGTTATAAAAAATGGTATGAGGCACACTCCGCTAAACACAAAAATATTATGCAAAAGTTGGAAAAACTAGAGATTAAAGAGAAGATTGAATATTTTAACTACTCAAATCTCAAAATAAAAGAACCCGATTTTTGCCCACTTTTTGCTCAAAACAAAGTTTGTCACGAGATGGAAAATTTAAATTGCTATCTTTGCGGATGCCCAAATTTTAGATTTAACGATGAGGGATTTAGAGAGATTAATGGTAAAAAAGTTTTGAGCTATTGCAGTATTGATTCAAAAGATGGTAGGGTTTTAGAGACCCCAACGGCTTTTCATCAAGATTGTTCAAATTGCCAAATCCCCCACCATCAAAAGTTTATTGAAAAAAATTTTGATAATAATTGGTTAGAAATAATGAATCAAACCAATAATTAAATTTCTAAACTCTTTTGGAATAAAAATATGCTACAATTGTTTTTAGATTTAATAAAAGGAAATAGATGATTCTTGATGAGATAATAGCGAAGACCAAAGAGGATGTTGCAAAACGAAAAGAGGAGTATGAGGAGGAGTGGCTAGGGCGAAGTTTGGCTTATAACCCCTATCCGCCACGAGATGTGATTTCGCTTTTGACCTCTACTGAAGATAATCCGTATAGAATAATTGCAGAGGTGAAAAAGGCGAGTCCCAGCAAGGGGGTGATTCGTGAGGATTTTGACCCACTTTGGATAGCCCAACAATATGAAAAGGGGGGGGCGGATGCGATTTCAGTTTTGACTGAGCCTCATTTTTTTCAGGGAAATATAGAGTATTTGACGGGGATTCGGCGATATTGTCACACTCCACTTTTGCGAAAAGATTTCATAATTGATAAGTATCAGCTTTTGGAGGCTTTGGTTTATGGAGCGGATTTTGTGTTGTTGATTGCTACGGCTTTGGAGCAAAAAGAGTTGAAAGAGCTTTTAAATTATACCCGACATTTGGGGATGGAAGCTTTGGTGGAGATTCACGATAAGGATGATTTGAAAAAAGCTATCTATGCGGGGGCTACAATTATTGGTATAAATCACCGAAATTTAGAGACTTTTGAGATGGATATGGATTTGAGTAAAAAACTAATTCCAATGATTCCAAATGGCAAAATTATTGTGGCAGAGAGTGGGATAAGTGAGAAAAAAACTTTAGTTGAATTAAATAAAGTTGGAGTTGATGCTTTTTTGATAGGTGAGTTTTTTATGCGAAAAGATAATATTATAGAGACTTTGAAAGAGTTTAAGAGTTTTTAAATTACAAAAACAGGGGGTGTTCGATGTGTGGAATTGTGGGCTATGTGGGCAATAAAGAGATAAAAGATATTCTCATTGATGGGTTGACGGAACTTGAGTATCGAGGATATGATTCTGCTGGAATTGCGACTTTGCAAGAGAATAATATTCGGCATTTTAAATCGATTGGAAAACTTGTAAATTTGCAAGATAAGCTTAAAAATTACTCAAGTGATGGTTTTGTGGTGGGGATTGGGCATACTAGATGGGCGACTCACGGTAAACCAACCGAGCTAAATGCTCATCCTCATTTGGGTGAGTATAGTTATGTGGTGCATAATGGGATTATTGAGAATTATCAAGAGATAAAAAAATCTTTGGAGCAAAAGGGTGTAAATTTTGTGAGCCAAACTGATACAGAGGTGATTGTGCATCTTTTTGAGGATTTTTATAAAGATAATAATGATGAGTTTAAGGCTTTTGAAAAAACTTTAAATGCTCTCAAAGGTGCTTTTGCAGTGCTTTTAATCTCAAAAATTGATAATCAAAAGATTTTTTTTGCAAAGCACGGCTCACCTCTAATTGTAGGCGATGATGAAAATGGTGAAATCTATTTTGGCTCGTCTGATTCTGCGATGATTGGCAAAGCAAAAGAGGTTATATATCTTGAAGATGGGGAGTATGGATATGCTTCGCTTGATGGGATTAAACTTTTTAAAAAATCCAAATCCAAAAAATTGCATAAAAAAACATTGACTCAAGATAAAATTTATGCACAAAAAGATGGTTTTCGATTTTTTATGGAGAAGGAGATTTATGAGCAGAGTGAAGTTGTAAATGACTCTATGATGGGTCGGGTTCTTGATGAGCAGATAGATTTTGAGGAGCTTGATAAAAACTTTTTTAAAGGGATTAATGAGATTCAAATCTGTGCTTGTGGCACGAGTTATCACTCTGCATTGGCTTCAAGTTATCTCTTTGAGCGGTTGGCAAAGATGCAAACTAGTGTGGAGATTGCTAGTGAATTTCGGTATAAACAGCCATTGATGAAAAAAAATCGTCTTTTTGTGGTGATTAGCCAAAGTGGTGAAACCGCTGATACTTTGGAGACTTTAAAGATGGCAAAAAAAGCGGGTATGAAAACTCTAGCAATTTGCAATGTTGATAACTCATCAATTGTACGAACTGCGGATAAAACTATTTTGCTTAGGGCTGGAATTGAGAAAGGTGTAGCAAGTACGAAAGCTTTTGCAACTCAAATGATGGTTTTGTGGATGCTTTCACTCTATATTGCCAAACTCAAAAACTCTTTAAAGAGAAAAAAGATGGTAAAAGAATTACAATCTATTCGTGAAATTCCATCAATTCTTAAAATTACAGACAAACTGCATGAAAAAATCAAACGGCTCTCCAAAAGATACCTTCACGGTCACGGATTTTTCTTTATCGGTCGAGATATTTTTTTCCCACTTGCACTAGAGGGGGCTTTGAAACTCAAAGAGATTAGCTATCTTCATGCTGAGGGTTATCCAGCTGGAGAGATGAAACATGGTCCTATCGCTTTGGCTGATAGTGAACTTTTTACTATTGCTTTGATGCCTAAAAGTTTGCTCTATGAAAAAACTAAAAGTAATGTTGAGGAGCTTTCCGCTCGTGATTCTACAATTTTGGCAGTTTCGCCAGAGGAGTTTGAATTAGCTGATGATTTTATAAAAACAAACCATTCTGCCCACCCGATGGGGGAATTTTTTGAAATGATGATTGTGGTTCAACTTTTGTCATTGGAGATTGCAATTAGAATGGGAAATGATGTAGATATGCCCCGAAATTTAGCTAAAAGTGTAACAGTCGAGTAATAATATGAAAATTGAAAAAATTAAAATCACCAATTATAAAGTTTTACAAAATTTTGAGATAGATTTTTGTGATAATGAGGGTGAAATATTGGATATAATCGTCATTGCAGGTATAAATGGTAGTGGAAAGACTACTATTTTGGAATTAATTCAGGATAGTTTTAATTCCAAATTTAGATTTAATAACAATGATTTTATAAATTTTAGTATGAAGGATTTTAAAAAGTTAATCTATTTTAGAGTATTTGACAAACAAAAAGAAAAAGTGATTTTTCAAATAAAAAACTTTATAGATATGATAAAAGATAATAATGAAGAGTTGACTATAAGAGAGGCAAATCAAAAAGCTACTGATGATATAAACTCTTTGTTTAATGGATTAGATTTGAAAACTAAATTTAAAGGAATTTCAAAAGATATAAATAGGGAGATACTTTTTGAAAATGATATAAATAATAATATAAAACTTGAAGAATTATCATCAGGTGAGCAACAGTTATTTATACGAGCTTTGAGTTTAAAAATGATGGATTTGAAAAATTGTGTTATTTTAATAGATGAGCCTGAAACCTCATTACATCCAAATTGGCAAAATCAAATATTAAAAATTTATCAGAATATTTCAAAAGATGGAAATAATCAACTGATAATAGCCACACACTCACCACAAATAATATCTTCTACACCAAATCAATCTTTGAGAATATTAATTAAAGATGGTAAAAATATTGAGGTAAAAAATATTGATAAAAGTTATGGTGTTGAGATAGAGGAAGTTTTACAAGATTTAATGGGTACGAAATATCTAAGAACTCCCAAAATTGCAAAAGATATTAAAGAGATGTGGAATTATCTTAATATTGAAGATTTAGAAAATTTTGAAATAATCTATAATAAACTTGAAAATATTTTAGATTTAAATGATAAAGATTTACTATTATCTCGATTGAAAAAAGCAAAAATATTGAGTAAAAGATAGATGATAGATGTAGAATGCTATCCGCTAGAATATTTTGAAAATTTCAAAAAAAAGAGTAATGCAAAAAGCTATAAAGATGATTGTGATAGTTTTGAATTAAGAGAGAAAATTAGAGATGATTTACTACAAAAGCAAAAATATCAGTGTGCTTATTGTGAAAAAAAAATATATAAAAAAAATTCTCACATAGAGCATATAAGACAGCGAGATAAATTTCATAAGCTAGAGTGTGAATATACCAATCTGGTGTTATCCTGCAATGATGAAAATAGTTGTGGAAAATATAAAGATAGTAATAAAAATCCAATAGCCAAACAGTGGCAAGATGAGTTTATTCACCCTGTTGTGGATAATCCTAAAAAATATTTTATCTTTAATGAGAATGGTGAAATTTTGTCATTTAATCAAAATGCAATGAAAACTATAAAATACCTAAATCTTAACAATCCAAAATTGACAAGGCTTAGAAAAAATATTATTTTACAGTTGAGTTATATGGATGATGTAGATAATTTATTAGATTACTTTAATGAATTTGAAAATTTGGTAAAAGAATATATTTAAATAATAAGGAAAAAAATGGAAGATAGTCTTAAAGTGGAAGAGTTGACACTAGAGGAGTTGCCTGAAAAGTTAAAAGAGTATGAGGAGAAGTTTCAAAAATACAAAAAACTTTATAAAGAAAAGTTAGCTGAGTTTGATGATGCTTTTGATGAATATGATGAGCAGGTGCTAGAGGAGGAGATGCAAATGTGCAAAGTTGAGGTGAAAAGATTTGTGAAACTTATCAAGGAGATTAAAATTAAACTGGGTCAAGAGGTGTAAAAAAAAGGTGCAAGAAGTTTTGCACCTTTAAATAAAATCTCGGTGAGGGGACGAAGGATTAGAAATTAAATAACACCCAATTTTTATCGCCAATTAACAGCACATCTTTGAATGAAATTTTTTACCAATTACTCCAGTAGTTAGGCAAAAAACTTAATCCAAATCTGCACTATTATTGTTCATAAAAATCATATCTTATTAAATTCCTATTCCTAAAGTATATTAATTTTTACTATTTTTATTGATAATTTTAATAATTTTCGCTTTAATCATCTCTCGTGCATATATTAACCCTAAAATTCCAATCACCGCTAAAATACTTATGATAATAGTTCTCAAATATTCATCTATCATCACTTGATTTTCTCCAATAAAATACCCAAGAAGAGTCAAAATAATTACCCAAATCCCAGCCCCCAAAGATGTATATATACTAAAATGCAAGAGATTCATCTTTGCAAGTCCAGCTGGAAATGAGATATATTGCCTAACCGCAGGGATTAATCTACCAGTGAGAGTGGAGATATTACCGTGATTTTTGAAAAACTGCTCCATCCTGTTTAGAGTTTCCTCTTTGAAAAAAACATATTTACCATATTTTGCCAAAAAACTTCTACCAAATTTTATAGCCAGATAATAGTTAAACAAAGCCCCCGCCAAAGACCCAGCAATGCCCATAAAAATCACCATAAAAATATTCATCTCGCCCTTAAAAGCCAAATATCCAGCAGGAATCATCACCACTTCACTAGGAAATGGGAAAAAACTACTCTCCAAAAACATCATAATAAAAATCCCGCCATAGCCCAAATCTCCAACTGTTTGAACTATAAAATTCACCATCTCGTGCAACATCATCGCTCCTATCTAAATTTTATTTCATTATAGTATAATTTCAAAAAAAGATTCATTAAAAAAAATTTACAATCTATTTTTTTGCTTATGGTTAAAAAAATAAACACCCAGCAAAACCAAAAAGCTAATCAGCACCATAATTCCGCTATAAATATGAGCAGATTCATAATCCATAATCTCCACCATCTCATAAATCGCCACAGACGCTACTTTGGTCTCCTCGGGGATACTTCCACCCACCATCAGCACGACTCCAAACTCTCCAACCGTGTGAGCAAAAGTTATGATAATTGCAGTCATCACCGCAGGTTTTATGTTTGGCAATGCGACCCTAAAAATCGTCTCTATTTTCCCTTTTCCAGCCACATAACTAGCTTCTAACATATTTTTATTTATACTTTCAAAACCGCTTTGCAGGGGTTGTACCATAAAAGGCAAACTGTAAAAGCAACTAGCGACCACCAAACCTGTGAAATTAAAAACGAGCCTTAGGTCAAAATGCTCCTCAAAAAATATTCCGATGGGGGAGTTTTGGGATAGTGAAACTAGGATATAAAACCCCAAAACCGATGGTGGCAAAACGATGGGTAAAGCGGTGATGGCTTCTAAGATGGGCTTGATTTTGGATTTGGTTTGGGAGAGATACCAAGCCAAAGGAAGTGAAAGCAAAAAAAGTATAATGGTGGTGATGGTTGCTAATTTAAAGGAGAGGATAAATGGTGCAAACTCCATATTTTTCA
>JAOZPA010000031.1:13006-20896 GCA_029932985.1 Campylobacterales bacterium | reverse complement strand
CACTTTCAAATTTTTTTTCTGCAACTCCGAAAGCTCCAAAATTTCATCGATTTGGTTCATTCCTCTAAATTCCGTCTTGCCATAATAAAAATAATCTCTCCCCTTTGCAAAGGCAAAATAAAGCAGATTCACCGAATAGATTTTTTTCACATCTGTATATCTATAGTTTGGAAACTCCTCTATCTCATCATCAGATTCAATTTTTTTTCGATGCTCACAAATCAATTTTGAAACTCCATAAAGCATCCGCTGAAAATAATCTAGCTCACTTTGGTATTGAACCTCAATCAAAATCAACTCACCATTCTCATTTTTTGCCAATAAATCTACCCGATTAAATGTGTCATTTTCTGTTTCTTGATTTGATTCACTCTCCAAAATCTCCTGAATCTTCACATCAAATTTAAAAAGCTCACTCAAAAACCCCTCTAAAATCCCAAAATTTGCCTTTTGTCGCAAAATCTTCTTCATCGCCCAATCAAAACTAACTAATTTTCTCCCCATAACTTATCCTTTTTGTTTTAAATTTTTTATCTCTTTAGTGGTCTCAATATCTCTTTTTTAATCTAAAGTAACTAAGTGCCTTTCTACTCATTACTTTTTTATGAATATACTTTTCTAAACTAAATATTCAATATTTTATTATTTTTTAATCGGTTTAGTTATATATTGTTGGCAATAAAGCTTTTTTTGGAGATTTTTAGAAGAGGCTGTTGAATTAAAAGAGAGTGAAGTCCCTCAGTCTGGAAACTAACGACTTCACTCAACAAGCTCGAAGCTTAAATGGATTATAGCGATTTTTTGCTAAATTTTGATTTAAGCGATTATCTTATTGTTATTTTCTCTAAAATGCTTGAGTAAAACTTCAACCCCAAAGCCATAAAAATCTCTTCTGTAATTTATTATTAATTTGGTGCGAAAAAATCGCATCCTGATAACCATAGAGAGTTTAAAGATATATTTTCTAAATTAAAACTTTGGCACTAGGCACAACTTTTTGAGAAAGTATTAAATGAATATCTTGGTCATCAAAAAAAATATCCGCACCAAATGCTTGAAGTATCTCATATTTCTCACTTCCACCCAAAAAAAATGCTTCGTCAATCCGCACATTCCACACATTTAAAGTTTTGATAACTCGCTCATGAGCTGGGGCAGAACGGGCGGTGACCAAAGCTGTCCTTATCGGTGAAGTTTTATTTTTAAATTTTTTTTGAATATTAGCGATAGTGAAAAGAAACTTTGCAAACACACCTTTTTTGAGTGGATTATCTCTATTTTTTTTCTCATGGTCAATAAAAGCTTGAAGTCCCTGCTTTTTATAGATAATCTCCGATTCATCACTAAACAAAACCGCATCACCATCAAAAGCGATTCGCACTTGGTCACCCAACGAATTATGAACCTCTTGATTTGAGGGTAAAATTTTTGCCGAAGCTACACCATTTTGTATCGCATCCCTCACATCTTTACCATCTGCACTCAAAAAAAGGTCAACCTTAAAAGCTTTTAAATAACCCGATAGCTCACTCCCACTCGTCCACCCCGAACGGACAATATCCAACCCGTGAGAATTTATTGCATTTGAGATTCTGAGACTCGAACCTGCATTATTTTTAGACAAAATTATCACCTCAACCTGCTTCTGCTCTTCGCTAAAATACTCATTTATCTTTAACAAATTTGAAATCAATCTATATCCCGTACCCTTTTTGAGAGGTTTGTTTTCATTTTTGAGCTGATATTGATAATATTTATCCAACCCCTTTTTTTCAAAAATCTGATTTTCCACCTCAAGGTCAAATAATGCCCGAGAACTCACCGCCACTACTAATTTATTTGATAAATTATATGCCATTTTTACCCCTTTTCATCTTTTATTGGGGTGCATCGCCCAACAGTGAGCCTAAAAATAGAGAGAAATTGAAAGAGATTTTTAAATTATTTATTTAAGTTGAATTAGCTTTGCATTTTCCAATTTATAAATTTCATCGCACATATTTGCCAATTTTTCATCGTGAGTTACAATTAATAAAGATGCATTTTCCTCTTTGAGATAATCAAACAGTGTATTCATCACTTCATTTGCTGTTTTTTTGTCTAAATTTCCAGTTGGTTCGTCAGCAAAGATGATTTTTGGTTTTTTGGTCAAAACCCTAGCTATCGAGATTCGTTGCTGTTGACCGCCTGATAAACTGGTGACCGATTGGTCGATGACATTGTCTATTGAGATTTTTTCTAGTAAAGTTGGGTCTATTGTTTTTTTTGCAATTATTGCGGAAAGTTCTAAGTTTTCTCTTGCAGTAAATCCACGAAATAGGTAGTGGGATTGAAAAATTATGCCAAAATGGTATCGCCTTATGTCTAATTGGGATTTTTGGGTTAAGTGGTAGATGGGTTTGTCGTGGTAAAAGATTTCGCCACTGTCGGGTTTTAGGAGAGTTGCGAGAATGTGCAGAAGTGTTGATTTGCCACTTCCGCTAACCCCCGTGATTGCGATGGATTGTTTTGGTGCGAGGGATAAGCAGACATCATCTAATATTGGATAATCAAATTTGTGAGATAAATTTTTGGCTTCTAACATTTTAACTATCCTTTAGTTTGATGAGACTTTAGTCCCCGCACGGAAATTTTATGGCACGACTAAATCGCACCATAAAAAAATTATCCTAACTGCTCCGCTACTTCTGCAGCAAAATCACAACCTTTTTTCTCTAAGCCTTCGCCTAGTTCAAATCGGATATATTCTACAAGCTCAATAGTTCCACCCAATTTTTTAGCTTCAGCTTCTACCGCTTGAGCGATAGTTTTTTTATCATCCATCACATAAAATTGATTTACAAGAGTTAATTGTTGGTCTAGTTGAGTATTATCAGCGATAAATCTTTCAATTTGCCCTGGAACGATTCTATTCCAAATTTTCTCAGGTTTATTTTGAGCTTTTAGCTCCGCTTTAATATCCGCTTCCGCTTTTGCCATAACTTCATCAGTCAATTGCAATTTGCTTCCATAAAGAGGTATCTTTTTTTCAGGTTTTTTAAGTCGTCTTAACTCTTCATTGCCTTTTGTAATCTCTGCAATCAAAGCTACGGTCTCTTTATTTACAAAATCCAAATCCAAATTATCAGAATTCAGATATGGAGGTTTCATAGCTGCTGCGTGCATAGAAAGATTTTTGATAAATCCACTTGCTTTTTTTGCAGTCTCGGCACTATCACAATTTGCACCGATAATCACACCAACTCTTCCGTTTGAGTGACAATATCCATTAACTATACCAGTTTCACTAGCACTTAAAGTTATAAATTTTCTTGTCACTAAGTTTTCACCAATTCTAGCAATTTGAGCCTTAAAATACTCTTCAAAAACAGTTCCATTAATAGTTGTGGTCATTAAATTTTCTACTGTTTCTACTTCGCTAGATTGGATATGAGTTGCAATAGTCTTATTCATATCTATAAAATCTTGGTTTTGAGCCACAAAATCTGTTTCAGAGTTTAGTTCTAAGATTGTAGCTGATTTGAAATCATTACAAACCACAACGGTTACTAAACCTTCACTTGCTAGTCGGTTAGATTTTTTCGCTGCTTTTCCTAGACCTTTTTCTCTAAGTACATCAACAGCTTTGTCAAGGTCGCCTTCAGTTGCGGTTAGGGCTTTTTTGCAATCCATCATCCCCGCACCTGTCATATCTCTTAACTCTTTTACCAATTTAGCACTGATTTTTGCCATTATTTAGCCTCCTCTTTCGTGTCAGCTTTTACTTCCTCTTTCTCTTTTGTGATTTCCGCTTTAGCTTCCTCTTCGCTATTTTTAATCATAGCCTCCTCCATAGAAGTTTCATCTTCTACCTCATCCGCTTCATCTCTAAGAGCTTTCCCCTCATTCATCGCTTCCGCCATCTCTCGACAAAAAAGTTGAATTGACCGAATTGCATCATCATTTCCAGGGATTGGATAATCTACTACATCAGGGTCGCAGTTTGTATCAAGTGGAGCTATTACTTTGATTCCTAGTCGTCTAGCCTCTTGTATAGCGATTCTCTCTTTTACCGCATCTACTACAAAAATCATATCAGGAATCTCTTGCATATCTCGAATTCCGCCTAAATATGCTAGAAGTTTCTCTTTTTTTCGCTTAAGCATAAGAGCTTCTTTTTTTGTAAGAAGTCCAGTTTGCCCCTCTTTTTCCATTTTTTCAATTACATCTAGTTTTCTAATAGATTGCTTAATTGTGCCATAGTTTGTCAACATTCCACCAAGCCATCTATTGCTTACATAAGGCATATTACATTTTTGAGCATACTCTTTGATTGAAGATGATGCTTGTTTTTTTGTACCGACAAAAAGCATAGTTTTACCCTCAGCCGCTGCATCTCTTACCACTTTATATGTGTATCTAAAGTATCTTAGTGTTTTTTGTAAATCTATAATATAGATATTTTTTCTCTCGCCAAAAATGAATTTTTTCATCTTTGGATTCCATCTTCTTGTTTGATGCCCGAAGTGCATACCGCACTCTAATAAATCTTTCATTGTTACCATGAAATGTCCTTTTAATATTTTGGTTTATACCGCCACACCCCTTAATAGCAATTTTGCTACAACCTAAATAAGGATTGGTGTGTGTGAAATAGGGGAGGATTTTACTATAATCTTGATTAAGGAATTATTAAAATTAATTCCCAAAATTGATTTTTTTATATATTTTCTAAAAATTAAAAATTATAAAGCTAAACATAAAGCAAATTTGAGTATATTTATATCTCTATTTGTTCAAAATTAAAAATTTAAATCAAAGAAGTTAATATGCTAGGATTTTTTGGAAAAAAAAAGAAAGTTGTAAAACAAGATAGAAATAGTGATTCTAATGATTTAATCTATAAATCTACATTAAACTATGGATATTTGGTTGCAGAACTCGATGCTGAGGGTATAATCAAAGAGGCAAATGATAATTTTTTAAATGCCTTAAAAAGTAACTCTATCGAGATGGAGGGGCAACCTTTTCTTACATTAATGGAGACAACATCTAAAGATTTGATGAGTTTTCAACAGCAGTTTAAAGAATCAATGAAATCAAGAAAAAGATGGCAGGGGATTATTCGGATTAAAGGGATTCAAGATGTTAAAATTGATTTGATTTGTACGATGATGCCAGTTTTGAAAAATCAAGTTTTGCAAAAAATTATTATTTCAGGTACAAATTTTACAACTTTTTCAAATGAGAGAAGAGGATTTTACAAACAGTTTTATACAGATAATTTGACAAATTTTTCAAATAGACAAAAACTTTTAGATAATTTAGAAGCCCTAAGTCGGCAACATAAAAGCACACTTATCATCTTTAATATTGATAATTTTGCTGATATAAATGATTTTTTTGGTTATGAAGTGGGTGATGATTTTCTCAAAAAAATTTCTAACTGGTTAAATAGCAAAAAGCCTACACAAAATACTCTATTTTATAAATTACCAGTTGACCATTGTGCTATGTTAATCACAGAGGAGTTTAAAAGAGATAGATTAGAAAAGTTTCTCAAGCAAATTAATAAAGAGATTCAATATAAAATTTTTGATTGCTTGGGGAGTGAAATCAACAGCTCGTTGACTATTGGGGCGGCTCAAGGTCGCACGACTATACTCAAAAATGCAAATAGTGCACTCTCTCACGCCAAAAAAAATATCAAAAGTAGCATAATTTATGATAATAATTTTAATCAAGATGAAACTATTGGTAAAAATATTCAAACAATAAAAATGATAAAAACTGCATTGGAAAATGAAAATATTATACCATTTTTTCAACCAATCAGAAATGCAAAAACAAATCGAGTTGAAAAATATGAAACACTAATGAGACTTCGAGATGAAGATGGTGAGATACTTACACCTAATAGGTTTTTAAATATCGGAATTCAAGCCAAACTTTACCCACAAATGTTGGGGCAGATGATTTCTAAATCTATTGAATATTATGAAGCATCTGATAAATCTTTTAGTATTAATTTTTCTATTGAAGATTTGCTAGACCCTCAAATCACAAATCCTATCATTCAACTTATAAAAAAGAGTAATATTGGGAAAAAAATTGTCATCGAAGTTTTAGAGTGCAAAAACAGTATAAATTATGAGCGTGTCAACTATATTTTAGGACATTTTAGAAGTTTTGATTGCAAAATCGCAATAGATGACTTTGGTGCTGGTTACTCAAATTTTGAACATGTTATGAGATTAGATGTGGATATTTTAAAAATTGACGGCTCACTCATCACAAATATAGACACCGACAAAACCACCCAATTACTAGTTAGAACCATCGTATCTTTCGCAAAAGAGTTAAACTTAGAAACAGTCGCCGAATCGGTACATAATGCATCTGTATATAAAAAAGTAAAAGAGTTAGATGTAGATTATGTTCAAGGACTTTTCTTGGGAGCTCCAAACGAACGATTAACCACATAGGAATTATTTTAAGGCAAAGCTACCCAATCAATCGTCCCTAATTGGGTAGCTTTTGGGGGACTAGAAAATCAGATGTTTTCTCTAGCCTCTTCTCTATTGTCTATGAGATAGAATTTCATAATAAAATTTGACCTTGTGGATTTTCCAGTAGCGATTTTATATGGAGACAAAAATAACCAAGCCCCAATTAAAATTAGTATAACCTCTCCGCTAAATGTCAAAAATGAAAAATCTGCGGATTTGAAAACATATTTGACCACTAACATTAAGATATAGACAATTACTGCCACCACATAGGCATAAGAAGCGTATAAAACGGTTTTGTTCTCTTGCACGAAAATGGATGAAAGTCCGATGTAGGAGAGGACGAAAAGGATTAGTAAAAATCCGAAAAACTGGGCTACGGTGTTTTGCTCGTAGAGTTGGGCATATCCAAATTGAATATATAAAGCGATGCAAAGCAAGATGTAAGCTCCGCCAAAAATGGTTAAGATGGTGTCAAAAATCTCATTTTCGCTTCCGATGTAAAATAGATAAATCCCGATTCCAAAAAGTAAAACGATAAAGATAATTGTCATTATCCAACTAAATGTCCAAAAAGAGGCAAAACCTCCGCTAAGAATAGCTTGGGCGATGATGATTAAATCTGCGATGAGAGCGATACTCGCTATGGTGATTAAAAAATTGTTATTTTTCTGCATTTCCATAAGTTCCAATCTTTGTGTTAATTTGATGGAATTATGGCAAAGTTATTCTTAATAAGAACTTAAAAATAAAACTAGTTTCATATTTTCAAAAGCTATATTAAAGTTAAGACCCCCTGTTTTCTATAAAATACTCTCCTTTTAACTCATCTATATTAGTTTTTAGTCCCCTCACGGAAATTTAAATTTTTTTATAAAGTATTGATATATAAATCTTATTTCGATATAATCACCATAGAGGATTTAAGAAATAGAAAAATAAAGGAATAGAAATATGAATGAAATTATTTGTCCAAATTGTAAAAAAGCTTTTAAAGTAGATGAATCTAGTTATGCTGATATGCTTAAACAAGTTCGAGACCATCAATTTGAGGAAGAGATAAAAAATAGACTAGCCATTGCAGAAAAGGAAAAAGATAGTGCAGTTGAACTTGCAAAAGCTAATATTAAAAACTCTTTACAAAAGGAGATAGTAGAAAAAGATAAACAATTAAGTGAATTAAAAACTAAAAGTGAGAGTGAACTTGCTGATAAATTAGCAAAAAAAGAGATAGAAATTGCTGAAATGAAGTCTGAAATTCAAAATGCAGAGATTGAAAAAGAGTTAGAGATGTCTCAAGCTATAAAAAAAATAGAAAAAGAGCGAGATAACCTTACTAATGATTTAAAAACAAAAGAGACAGAAAAAGATAGTGCAGTTAAACTTGCTATTGCTAATATTA
>JAOZPA010000031.1:0-12906 GCA_029932985.1 Campylobacterales bacterium | reverse complement strand
AAAACAAAAGAGACAGAAAAAGATAGTGCAGTTAAACTTGCTATTGCTAATATTAGGAGTTCTTTACAAGAGGAGATAGTAGAAAAAGATAAACAACTAAGTGAATTTAAAACTAAAAGTGATAGTGAACTTGCTGATAAATTAGCAAAAAAAGAGATAGAAATTGCTGAAATGAAGTCTGAAATTCAAAATGCAGAGATTGAAAAAGAGTTAGAGATGTCTCAAGCTATAAAAAAAATAGAAAAAGAGCGAGATAACCTTACTAATGATTTAAAAACAAAAGAGACAGAAAAAGATAGTGCAGTTAAACTTGCTATTGCTAATATTAGGAGTTCGTTACAAGAGAAAATAGTAGAAAAAGATAAACAATTAAGTGAATTAAAAACTAAAAGTGAGAGTGAATTTGCTGATAAATTAGCAAAAAAAGAGATAGAACTTGCTGAAATGAAATCTGAAATTCAAAATGCAGAGATTAAGAAAAAACTAGAATTTTCAGAAGCCATTAAAAAAATAGAAAAAGAGCGAGATAACCTTACTAATGATTTAAAAATAAAAGAAACTGAAAAAGAATCAATTAAAATATCAATTAAGGATAAATTTTCGACTAAGCTAATTTTAAAAGATGAAACTATAAAAATGAAAGATGATGAAATTGCTCGTTTAAAAGATTTTAAACAAAAACTTTCAACAAAAATGGTTGGGGAAACTTTAGAGCAACATTGTGAAATTGAATTTAATAAACTTCGTGCAACAGCTTTTCAAAATGCTTATTTTGAAAAAGATAATGATTCAAGTGGAGGAAATAAAGGTGATTTTATATATAAAGAAACTGATGAAGAGGGGAATGAAATTATCTCAATTATGTTTGAAATGAAAAATGAGAATGATGAAACGGTAACCAAAAAAAGAAATGAAGATTTTTTTGCAAAACTAGATAAAGACCGTAAAGAAAAGAGATGTGAATATGCAATTTTGGTTTCTCTCTTAGAATCAGAAAATGAATTTTATAATACAGGTGTAGTTGATGTTTCATATAAATTTAATAAAATGTATGTAATTCGTCCACAATTTTTTATTCAAATAATTACACTACTTAGAAATGCTGCGATGAACTCGATGAAGTATAAATCAGAATTAAATTTAATAAAAAATCAAAATGTGGATATTACAAATTTTGAAGATAAAATAAATACATTTAGAGAGGGGTTTTCTAAAAATTATTTATCAGCTTCTACAAATTTTGAAAAAGCTATAAAAGAGATTGATAGTTCTATTGCTAAAATGGAAAATGTAAAAAAAGCATTAACAACAACTGAAAATCAATTAAGACTTGCTAATAAAAAAGCAGATAATTTAACAATTAGAAAATTAACTTATGGAAATCCTACAATGAAGGCAAAATTTGAAGAAAATGGATAGTCCTAAATTATAGGTGCTGATTTTTTTTGGAATTTCACCCCGATTCTTTAACTTTTGTCGGGGAGTGTTCTCTTTTTATATTTTGTCTTATTTCTAATTTAAATCATACTTACTAGCTATGGAGTTTTCCTGTATATTTTTCATAGCATTATCTAAATTCTCCATTATTTGTCTTATCAATTTATCTCGTAGGGCATCTACCAAATCTTCATTTTCAATCACCTCTAGCAACTTTTGATTTGCCATTTCAGTTGCTTTTTTGATAGCTTCATTTGAGTTATCCAACCTCTCAATCTCCAAATTTCTAAGACTTTTCTGCACATAAGTTTTGATACTTTCCGAAATTTCCACAGATTTCGCATCCCAAAAAGCCTTACTTTCCCGCTCCGAAGCATCTGCTCGATGTTTCAACTGCTCCAGCCTAGTATTAAACATAATCCTCGCCGCCTCCAGCTCCGTTTTATTTTTTAACTGATTGGCTTTAAATTTATTAAAAATACTCAAATTTTCCGTATTTTTCTTATTAATATTCACCTGTAAATCAAACACCTCATTATTACTAATATATTTATCTTTATGAATCTGATTTTTATCATCCCCCAGTGTCCGCTTGTCGTCAATCGTTTTTATTATATCATTTAATTTCGCTTTACCATTCGCCATTTCAATCCTTATTTTAAAATCTCTTTAATTAATCTATATAAATTTAATTTCTCTTTGGCGGTTGCATTTTCAATATTCTCAATATTATCCACCGCATTCTTATAAGTTTTATTTATATCATAAATCTCTTTTAGCTGTATCTCAAAAATCTTCAACTCTGTATCCACTCTTAATTTCTCAAACTCATCCTTGCTCATACTCTCCGCTAATGCCAACTTTGCCCGTTCATAAACCTTGCTAGACAACGACTTAGCCCTCGCCCGTGCCAACTCCTCCGATGCCTCCTGTTTCCGCATCAACTCCCTCTCCACCAACTGCTTCTCCCGCTTCTCCTCCACAATATGCGAAATTTCATCAATCAATCTTTTGGTAGGTTTAGTCAAATAACGATATGAAAAATACAACAACACCAACAAAGTGAAAAAAAGCACAATCAACCCCACCGACGGCATAGAGTTACTCTCTAAAAAAAATGCCGTACCATCAAAATATCCATCACGATAGCCATCATCTGCACCATGCTCATACCCCTCACCGTACCCCTGAGTATAACCATCATACGACCCTTTTTCATACCCTTTGGCATAACCATCTTTGTAGCCACTCTCTTTGCCACTATCATAAATTTTTGTATAATTACAAGATGTAAAAAATAATAATATAAAAAATATTAAAAATAATTTCGCCGTCATTTTATTATACTCCAAATATACATATTTCAGTCCCCGCAACGCTACTTTAGCAAAATATTTTTTCCTAATTTTTCCATATAATTATATATAAATATCACTTAAAAAGTTTTAAATTATATAAGAAAACCTTATTGATATGGTATTTGTGCGGTGAGGGACATTTGTTAATACTTTATTAA
Source organism: Campylobacterales bacterium (assembly GCA_029932985.1). Classification (GTDB taxonomy): domain Bacteria; phylum Campylobacterota; class Campylobacteria; order Campylobacterales; family JAOZPA01; genus JAOZPA01. The sequence goes on along the minus strand of JAOZPA010000031.1, from coordinate 9,953 downwards.
TATTCTAATGATAAAATTGTGAAAAAAAAGGATAGCCTTGAATTGGAAGAATAAAGTAGAGAAAAAATTTGAACATTTTTCAGATTTTGTGTTTGACAATAGAGTTAAAGTTATTTTGTTTGTGATAGCTATCGTAATAGCTTTGGGTTCGCAGATGAAAAATCTTACAGTAGATACTTCGACGGAGGGATTTTTTCACAAAGATGACCCGCTTAGAATCCAATATGATGAGTTTCGTAATCAATTTGGTCGAGATGAAAAGGTGCTTTTGGCGATTAAGAGTGATGATATTTTTTCGATGGAGTTTTTGAGTAAATTAAACAAACTTCACCATGAGCTTCAAAATAATTTGCCCTATATTGAGGATGTGAATTCTCTCATAAATGCTCGAAATAGTCGGGGGACAGTTGATAAATTGATTGTTGATGACCTCTTTGAGGAGTTGCCAAAAGACCAAAAAGCTTTGGAGTTCAAGAAAAAATTGGCTCAGGCAAATCCACTTTTTAGGGATTTGATTATAAATGAAGCTGGGACAATTACCACGATTATTATCGATACTCAAACTTATACTTCGCTAGATAAAGATGGTAAGGAGTTGCCAAAGATTGAGAGTGAGGATGAATTTGAGGATGAAGAACCCCTCACCGATGAAAATGTTGAAAAAAATTATTTGAGTGATTATGAAAATTCAATAATTATCCAAAAAACAGAAGAGATTGTAGCAAAATATGAGGGTGAAAATTTTGAAGTTTTAATCTCAGGTACGGCAGTGATAAATCATGCTTTGAAAAAAGCGATGGCAGATGATATGCAGAAATTTATTAAACTTGTACTTTTGGTGATTGCAACATTTCTAGCAATTTTGTTTAGACGAATCTCTGGAGTTATCTTACCACTAATTACGGTGGCTTTTGCAATTATCTCTACCCTTTCATTGATGGCGATTTTTTCCGCACCTATTACCGTGGTAACTCAAATCTTGCCCTCATTTTTGTTAGCCGTGACCATTGGAGCAAGTATCCATCTTTTGGCAATTTTTTACAAAGAGTTTAACAAAAATGAAGATAAAAAGGGTGCATTACGATATGCAATGGGTCATAGTGGATTGGCAATTGTGATGACTTCATTTACCACCGCTGCAGGGCTTTGGTCTTTTTCATTTTCTGAACTTGCACCTGTGGCAGATTTGGGGAAATTCGCATCGGCTGGGGTACTGATTGGACTTTTGTTTACTGTCGTTTTGCTTCCTGCTATTTTGGCTTTGATACGGTTGAAACCTAAAAAGATAGAGATTAAAGATGACCAAGAGGTGGAAACTTTAATGGATAAGTTTTTGATTAAAATTGCAGATATTTCTGTAACTTATCCAAAACAGATTATCACGATAAGTACAATTTTGATTATTTTGTCTTTAGCTATCGCTTCAAATTTACGATTTTCACATAAGCCGATAATTTGGTTTGCCGAAGATGACCCGATTAGAATCTCTACAGAACTTATTGATGAAGAGTTAAAGGGGTCAGTGACTCTTGAGATTATTATCGATACCAAAAAAGAGAATGGTTTGTATGAGCCTGAAATTTTGAATAAGATAGATAGATTTTCGCAAGAGATTTTAAAACTTAAAAGTGATGAATATTTTGTAGGTAAAACTTTGAGTTTGGTGGATATTATAAAAGAAACCAACAAAGCTCTAAATGAGAATCGAAAAGAGTTTTACACAATTCCGCAAGATAAAAATATGATAGCCCAAGAGTTGTTACTTTTTGAAAATTCGGGAAGTGATGATTTGGAAGATTTTGTGGATAGTCAATTTAGCAAAGCTAGAATCACCGTGAAGTTGCCTTATATTGATTCGATGTATTATGTAGATTTGCTCGATGCGATAAATAAAAAAGCGGATGCTGAGTTTAAAGATGTGGCGGAGGTTACCGTTACGGGGATTTCTCACCTACTCTCCAAAATCATAGAAACAGCGATTTACAGCAGTGCATTTAGTTATGTTTTGGCTTTGACTTTAATCTCAATTATGATGATTATTTTGGTAGGTCATCTGAAAATTGGGCTTATAAGTATGATTCCAAATATCGCTCCAATTCTAGTTATGACCACAGTTATGGTGATTTTTGATATGCCACTCGATATGTTCACTATGTTAATTGGAGCAATCGCTATCGGTTTGGCAGTCGATGATACCGTTCACTTTATGCACAATTTCCGTCGATATGAACTAGAATATGATGATATAGATAGAGCGGTGCGGATGACTTTGCTCACAACTGGTCGAGCGATGGTCGTTACCACAATTGTATTGTCATTTGGATTTTTTGTATTTATGGGGGCAAGTATGAGTAATATTTTTAATTTTGGACTACTCACAGGAATCGCAATTGTAGTTGCAGTTGTATCTGATTTTTTCCTAGTCCCCGCAATTATGAAAGTTATGATTCACGGCAAAGAAGATTTAGAATAATAATCTTTTAAACACAAACTTACAGGAAAGCACAAAACTTTCCTGTAAAATTCAAATTCCCCCTCCAATAAATATTTTTACCTATTGCTTTAAAAAATGGTTTGAGTATTGAATAGATAAAAAATTTAAAGGATGAAAAATGAAAGATTTATGTAGGATGCGATTCCATCGCAGCAATTTAATGCCGATAAACATATCAGGTTTATTTGTATTGTATCTAAAACAAATTAGCGGTGAGGGAACTAAAACTTCAAATAAGGGAGGAAACAGATGATAGTTATAATTGATATAAAAAATAATTTGAGTAAAAGAGGTAAAATTTAATTTGGTTATTAGTAATGATAAAAAAGATTTCGTTGTGAGTTTAAGATATGAGAAAGCCCAATTTAAAGGGCTTAAGAAACTAATCTAAAATTTTTGCTAGATTATCCCTATTGCAACCTTTTGAGCTTTTACACTCATCTATTCGAGCCATAAAAAATCTTGTCCGATTTCTAGTGGTTGCTGTTGCACATTCCATATTGATAAAAAATCCTTGACTTGTATTTATACTGCATCTATCATTGCGTCTATCCATCCAAGCGTGTTGACTCTCTTTTAATATCTCTTTTTCCTCTTCAGTTAATAGTCGGTTTAACTCATCATAAAGGTCATTGAGAACACCGTCTGAGCGTAGATATACTTTTGTCGAGCAATATACACCGTCAAAATCATTTTTTGGGTCGCTACAATCTGCATACATTATAGTTGATAATAAAACTATATAAATTAATAATTTTTTCATAACTTACTCCTTTTATCTCTTTGCCATTTTTTTAACTAATTAATATCTCCCATTGTAGCTTATTTTTACTTTAAAAACAATTGATTTATGGCTATATTTAAAGTAAGTATTATGTTTTTGATACGAAATAGCCCATCTGTCTAAAGGTGCTAGAAAGAGATATTAAATCTCTTTTTTAATTTTAGATAAAGTAATTGCCGTCAAAGCTGACGAGTGAATATTTTCTATCTGTTCCAATGGAGTTTTCTAAGGCATCTATTGATAAGAAACTTAATGAATCTGCACCGATATAATCTCGAAGTACATCAGATGACATTCTCGAACTAATCAGCTCATCTTTGCAGGGTGTGTCGATTCCATAATAGCAAGGATATTTAATTTCAGGAGCGGCAATTTTCATGTGAACCTCTTTTGCTCCAGCATTTTTAAGCATTCGTACTATCTGCTTTGATGTTGTTCCTCGCACAATTGAATCATCAATCACAATCACTTTTTTACCCTCTATTCTCTCTCGGATGGGGGATAGTTTTAGTTTAACTTTTAAATCTCGAATCTCTTGAGTTGGCTCAATAAAAGTCCTGCCCACATAATGATTTCTCACTATTGCTAACTCAAAAGGGATTTTGCTCTCATGGGAATATCCCAAAGATGAAGCAACTCCGCTATCAGGCACGGGGATTACAATATCTGCATCAATCTTCGACTCTTTCGCCAATGCTCGACCCATCTTTTCTCTAATCTCATAAACATTTTTACCATCAATCACACTATCAGGTCGGGCAAAATAGATATATTCAAAAGCACACGGACGAAATTCTGGTTCAAAAAGTTGTTTCGATATTGGCTCATCTGAATCTTTTCTAAAAGTCAACATCTCACCAGCCCTCACATCTCGTACAAATTTAGCTCCCACCAAATCAAAAGCACAAGTTTCACTAGCCACGATATACCCACCATCTGCAAGTTTTCCAATCGATAGTGGTCGAATGCCATATCTATCTCGAATCACAAACATTTTAGAGCGACTTAAAATCACCAGTGAATATGCCCCTTTGATAGTTTTAACTGCATTTTCGATTCTATCACTTAATCCTGTATCTTTTTGCCGTGAAATAAGATGAATAATATTTTCTGTGTCCATTGAGGTTTGAAAAATTGCCCCCTCCTCAATAAGCTCATCTCTAATTTTTTGTTTATTAATTAAATTTCCATTATGAGCTATTGAGATTTCGCCCAATTTGTATTTTGCAAAAATAGGCTGAGCATCTAAAATCGAGTCTTTTCCAGCAGTTGAATATCTATTATGACCTATTGCTATGTCACCTTTTAGAATTTTAAAAGAGTTTTCATTAAAAACAGAGGTCACTAATCCTCTATTTTTAATAGTATAAATTTGGGAATCACTAGAGCTAATTCCTGAAGCTTCCTGCCCACGATGTTGCATCGCAAACAAAGCATAATAAGCTACTCTTGAAGCATCAGCGGTATTAAAAACTCCTACAACTGCACACATATAGATCCTTGTGATTTTTAATTTGTTCGACAAATGCCGAACCTATGATACTTTCTAATTTTTTGGGTTTTAAAGCCCTAGACAATCGGTGATTTGATAGATTCCACTATCTTTTGTAGTAATCCACTTAGCTGCTCGTATCGCACCCTTTACAAAAGTGTCTCTACTTGTAGCGGTGTGATTTAACTCTAAAAACTCACCATCATTGTAAAATCCAACAGTGTGTCGCCCCACAACATCACCACCACGGATAGCCATTACTGCAATTTCATCTTTGCTTCTCTCGCCAATATCGCCATTTCTGCCACTAATTCGTACATTATCAAGATTTAAATCTCGACCCTTTGCGGCATATTCACCTAGAGTTAAAGCTGTACCACTTGGAGCATCTTTTTTATATCTATGGTGTTGTTCTACAATCTCTATATCAAAATCTCGTAAAATTGATGAAGTTTGCTCAACTAGTTTATTTAAAACCGCCACACCCATTGACATATTTGTAGCATGTAAAATCGGCATAGAGTTAGCCGTATCTTTCATCATATTTAATTGATGATTTGAAAGCCCTGTCGTACCACTCACTAAAGCAGTAGGAGTATCTTTCATCGCCTTTAAAAGCTCTTCAGTTCCATTTGGGAGTGAAAACTCTATCACTACATCACAATTTTCCAAAAGAGTTTTTACATTATCTGTCACAATTATATCTTTATCAATAGCGATAGAAAAATCCTCTATGGCATGTAAAACTGTGAGCTTTAACTCTTTATCATCTTTTAAATTCTCAATTAATCTCTGCCCAACTCTACCCGTTGAGCCAAAAATTCCAACTCTTTTCACTTTCTTCCTTAATTATTCTAAATAGCCAATTGCCCCAATTCCAGCCGTTGCCCCATCACCTGCAGCACAAACTACCTGTTTTGAAGCTTCAATCCGAATATCCCCTGCGGCAAAAAGCCCTGCGGTTGAAGTTTGCATTTTCAAATCCACAATCACTTCACCCCAATCATTTAAATCACAAAGATAAGTTCCATCTTCCTGTTTTAAAACACCATTATTTACATTCATTCCTGCAAATACAAAAATTCCTGGAACTGGTATATCTTTAATCTCTCCGCTATTTTTGTCTTTTACCTTAACTCCATCAACTCCCATCACCCCACCATAAACATGGTCGATAGTTGAATTTAACACAAGCTCAATTTTATCATTTGCCCGTACTCTCTCAACGGTCGCTGGACTTGCTCTAAACTCATCTCGTCTATGGATTAGATAAACTTTTGAGCAAATATTTGAAAGATACAAAGCTTCCTCAAGTGCAGTGTCTCCACCACCCAAAACTGCAACCTCTTTATTTTTATAAAAAAATCCGTCACAAGTAGCACAAGTGCTTACACCCTTTCCAAAAAATTCATTTTCGCCATCAAATCCAGCTCTTTTTGGTGTGCTTCCAGTGCAGATAATTACACTTTTTGCTTCCTCAAAAGCTCCGCCCGTAAGTGCTATTTTAAAAATATTCCCCTCTTTTGAAACTCTTGTGACCTCATCCATTTTGTGAATTAATCCAAATTTACAGCATTGCTCAGGCCACGGCTCCATAAGCTCCATCCCCGTCATATCTCCACTAACTCCAGGATAATTTTCAATCTCACTACTTGATGTTATCTGTCCACCAGGCATCCCTTTTTCAAACATAACAACATTTTTAAGTCCACCTCGTGTAGCATACATTCCTGCCGTAAGTCCAGCAGGTCCACCACCAATTATAGCTAAATCAAGCATTATTATCCTTTTATTATTTTTTTAATAAATTATAAGGTTTAAGTCCCCTAAACGGAATTTATAATTTATTAAAAAAACATCGGTGAGGGGCCATTAAGCCCCTTGATTCAAAAAAATCTTTTACAAATGTGCATTAATTTTTTCAGCAATTGAAGCTTTTGGTAAAGCACCAACTAAAGTATCTACAATATCACCATCTTTAAAGATAAGAAGTGTAGGAATTGATCTAATTCCATATTTAATTGCGATATCTTGTTGCTCATCTGTATTTACTTTACAAATATTTGCTTTTCCATCAAAATCATTAGCTAATTCGTCGATTACAGGTGCAATCATTCTACAAGGTCCACACCATGGAGCCCAAAAATCTACTAAACTTACACCTTTGTTTACAGTATCTGTGAAATTTCCATCATTTAATGCGATATATTTTCCCATCCAGTTTTCTCCTAGTTAATTTAATTAGGCAACAATTATACAAAATTTTACTTAAAAAAGAGTATAATACAAATTTAGAAAATTGCACAAAATCTAATAGGTGGTAGAATGTTACAGTTAAATAGTTCCAAATATATATTAAATAACAATTATAAAACTTTTAAAATATCAGCGATTAAGAATATTTTTGAAGAGTCAAATATGTTTTTACATAATGAGCGAAATAAAATCAAAAAAATATCTATAAATAGTGTAGATTTTGTGGTAAAATCATTTAAAATCCCAAATACTCTTAATAGGATTATTTATACATTTTTTAAAGACTCAAAAGCCAAAAAATCTTATAATAACTCTTTGCGTTTGGGGGACTTTTGCCCCCAGCCTGTGGGATATTTGGAGTTTTATAAATCTAAATTATTAGAAAAAAGTTTTTATATAAGTGAGAATTTTGAGTTTGATTTTACAATTAGAGAGCCATTATTGGAGGTTGATTTTCCAGAAAAAAGAGAGATTTTTAGGGAGTTTGCGAAGTTTTGTTTTAAATTACACAAACAAAATATTATCCATTTAGATTTTTCTCCAGGAAATATATTAATTAAAAAAGGGGAAACTTTTGAATTTAAAATTGTGGATGTTAATCGTATGAGATTTCAAAAACTTTCCTTAAATCAGAGGGCTTTAAGTTTTGCAAAACTGTGGGCAAAAGAGGAGGATTTAAAAATAATTTTAAATGAGTATCAAAAATTTTATAAAGATGGAGATTTGATAGAATTAGCATTGATTGAGAGTCAAAAACACAAAAATAGGGTAAATTTCAAGAAAAAAATAAAACAAAGGCTAAAAAAATGAACACGATGAAAAATATATTTATAATTCTTTTACTACTTAGTTTGATGGGTAGTTGTGCGGGGCTTGGGGGCAATTATCACTGGATTCTCGACCTCTTTTCCCATTTTAATCTTCAATATATGGCTATGGGTGCTATCGGTTTTTTGATATTTCTTTTTACGAAACCAAAAAAATATCTTCTGCTTAGTTTACTGATTATCGGTATAAATCTTTTTACAATTTTGCCCTATATCACTTTTGCCAAAGATTCAAAAAAGCCCACAAATCGCCAATTGAAGATTTTGAGTTACAATGTTTATTCTCAAAGTGAGAGTTATTTGCAAGTTTTCAATGAGATAAAGGTGAAAAATCCAGATATTATTTTTTTGATGGAGGTTACTCCTGAGTGGACGAAAAAACTTAAACCGCTGAAAAAAATTTATCCCTATGTTATCTTGAAACCTCAATTTGATAATTTCGGGGTGGCAATGTATAGTAAGCACAAGTATATTAAAGCGAGATATAAGAAATTTAGTGAAGTTCCCTCGATTTGTGTGAAGATTAGAATCAAAAAGAAAATTTTAAATATCATCGCCACTCATCCCTATCCTCCCATCGGTCAAGATGGTACAAATTTGAGAAATAAACATTTGGCAAAAATTGCAAATTTTATACAGCGATTGAAACAACCAACTATTTTGATGGGGGACTTAAATATTACCCCTTTTTCCCCTATCTATAAGAATTTTTTAGAAAAAACAAAACTTCAAAATTTTGGGATTTTACCAACTTGGAATAAAAATATTCCTATTTTTGCAATTGCATTAGACCATATTTTGATTTCAAAAGAGATAACTTTTCTAGAAAAAGAGATAGGAGAATCGTTTGGTTCAGACCATAATATGATTTTTACAACTGTGGGGTTTTAAGTCCCCTGCACCGACCATAGGATTATAAATTTTAGTAAATAATTAAAGGATAACAAAACTTATGATAATTGAAAACTCTATTTTAATCATTATCACTATTTCCGTTATAGTTGTAATTGCTCCCTTTGTGGCAAAAATTACAAAATTACCGACTACCGTAATTGAAATTTTATTTGGCTCAATTGCCGCCTATTACTCTTTTTTAGAAACCAATTTTATCTTTTCATTGGTTGCAGAGGTTGGATTTTTTTATCTTATGTTTTTAGCTGGGGCGGAAGTGGATTTGCGGATGCTTTTGAAGCTAGACAAAAAAGTTACCAAATATGCTTCATTTTATATCTTGTCACTCTATCTGCTTTCGTTAATTTTTACTTTTATGTTTGGGCTTCACAAAATTTTTATTGTCATAATGCCTCTAATTTCGGTAGGATTAATTTTAGCACTTTTTAAGGAGTATGGAAAAGATACTGATTGGCTCAATTTTGCGATGACTATTGGAATTTTAGGGGAACTTGTAAGTATTGTGGTTTTAACTTTTACGGGAGCAACTTTGGAGTATGGTGTGGGGGTTGAACTTTATAAAATAATTATATTACTTATTCTATTTCTGGCAATTTTGGTTTTTTTATATCGGATTTTAAAAGTTGTTTTTTGGTGGTATCCTGAACTAAAACTTTTTTTGATGCCTCACCACGACAAAGATGAAAAAGATATAAGATTGTCTATGGCACTATTTTTTATTATGATTGTAATTATGGAATACCTACATCTTGAAATCGCTTTTGGGGCTTTTATCGCAGGAATTTTTATAGCTACATTTTTTGAACACAAAGCGGAACTACCTCACAAACTTTCCACTTTTGGATTTGGATTTTTTATCCCAATATTTTTTATCCAAATTGGCTCGACATTTGATTTAGCAAACTTAACAAATAAAGAGTTAGTTATAGATGCGGTGAAAATCACATTTTTTATGATTTTAATACGAATCATCTCATCATTAGTTTTCAGAAAAATTTTAGGTACAAGAAATGCAATACTACTCGCACTCTCTCACTCAATGCCCCTCACCTTGCTTATTGCCGTAGCTTCCATCGCCTACAAAGCTGGAACAATTACAGATTTATATTACTCATTTATTTTAGCTAGTTTATTTGAAGTTATTATCTCAATGATTAGTATCAAAATTATAATGAGTAGAAAAAAGAC
>JAOZPA010000132.1 GCA_029932985.1 Campylobacterales bacterium | reverse complement strand
TAGGAAAAAGATGAAAAAATTATACATAGACATAGGAAGTACCTATTTTAAAATAAGTGCAGATGGAGTGCTGGAGCAACATTTTCGGAATTTTGACAAAGATATATATGATGATTTGAGTTTCAAATGTGGCGATACAATTTCCAAATACAAAAAGGATGAGATTTACATCTGTAGCTCTGCAAATGGCGGTTTGAGTACACTCATCGTTGGGCTTACAAACTCATTTAGTCTCAAATTTACCATAAATATCGCTTTTAATTCGGGGATAAATATTATAGATACGGTGTTGTATAAAAATATAAAAGATTCACAGCCCCCAAATGAAAAGATTGATGTGGTGATTATTGTGGGTGGGATTGATAGTGTAAAAAATATTTTTGGTCAAGATTTGATAGATTATATAAATCAGTTGAATTTTCATAATATTATTTTTGTGGGTTCTAAACTTGAAGTTCCATTTTTGGAAAAAAATATTAAAAATTTAAAAGTTTTGCCAAATATTATCACAAATAAACTTCATTTAGAGGAGGTGCATCTAAAAAACTACCTCACAAATCTTTATCAAGAAAATATTATTGGCAAAGAGGATATTAAACATCTTTATCATCTTACCACAAATCAAATCTACTCGACCCCCTACATTGTAAATCGTGCTTTGCCTTTCATTCATACCAAATTAGCCGTTGTTGACCCATTTTTACTAATTGATATTGGAGGAGCGACTACTGATATTCATTATAGCCACGATTTGAATGAGGAGCATATTTTGAGCGATAGCCAATATGACAGATTGGTTTTCAAAAAATTGGGAGTTTTTAAATCTCGTGAGAGTTTGATTTTTAGTGCGAAAAATAATGAGTTTGTTTATGAACTTTTGGCTTATCTGAATGTCACGGAAAATATTTTTGATGAAAAAAGTATGAAAGCTACCAAAATTTTGATGCAACTTTCAATCTTTTTGGTTATGTATAAAGTTTCAACCCAACACGATTCTTATGTAAATTTAAAATTGATGAGATTAAAAAGTATCGCTTTAACTGGTGGAATTACAAAAGTGCTAAACTATGATGAGATAAAATCTATAATCTCATTTTTCTATAAAAAAATTCTCCATTATCATAAAACTCCAAAAATTGTGGTCGATGAGAATTATGAAATTTGGACTCTTCAAAGGTAGAAACGGGGTCTAAGTCCCCAAAAGCGAGAGAGGAAAACCAAAAAACTTTAGGTAAATTCTCTCTCAAAATGATAACAATTTTAAAATCTCATATTATCAAAATTAATAAGTGAAAAAAACTCTTTTCTAGTTTTATTTTTTCTAAAAATTCCTCTCAAAGATGATGTTGTCGTGGTTGAATTAATTTTTTGCACTCCCCTCATCTCCATACACATGTGTCTTGCCTCCAGCACCACCGCCACACCTTTAGGATTTATCACATCTTTTATCGCATCTGCAATCTGCTCCGTCATCTGCTCCTGAATTTGCAATCGTCTAGCAAAAACCTCCACCATCCGTGGGATTTTAGATAATCCAACCACTTTTCCATCTGGAATGTAAGCGATGTGAGCTTTACCGATAATTGGCAAAAGATGATGTTCGCACATAGAGTAAAATTCAATATCTTTTATCAAAACCATCTCATTATTTGTACTCTCAAAAAGTGCATCATTTAATATCTGCTTAGGATTTTGCTTGTAGCCTTTTGTCATAAACTCAAAAGCTTTAAACACACGATTTGGAGTTTTAATCAACCCCTCTCTTTGGGTATCTTCACCGACAACATTTAGGATAGTTTTTACAGCATTTTCAAATTTTTGTTGATTATTCATTTTAGATTCTTTAAAGTTTAATTATTTTAAAATTTGTAATATAGTAGAAAAAGATTAAATTATCTTTTTTTGTATTGGAAGTGTGGTGGGAAAACCCACCAAAGTATTTTTATAAAGCGGATTTTGCTTTAGCAACTACAGCATTAAAAGCATCGCTATCATTCATAGCCATATCAGCTAAAATTTTTCTGTCTAGTTCGATTCCAGCCTTGTTTAAGCCATTGATAAATTTTGAATAACTTATCTCATTTAATCTACAAGCTGCATTTATTCTCGTAATCCATAATCTTCTAAAATCTCTTTTTCTGTTTTTTCTGTCTCTATAAGCATAAACCATACTTCTTTCTAGTTGCTCCTTAGCTTTTCTAAAATGCTTTCTTCGTCCGCTATAGAAACCTTTTGCCTGTTTTAATAATTTTTTATGTCTTCGTCTTCTGACTGTACCCGTTCTTACTCTCATTTTTTTCCTTTACCTTAATTGGTGTCGCTTTTGCGAACTTGCCCTAATGGGGGATTTTAAACTCAAATTCTAAATTAAATATTTAAAATTTCTACAACAGCACCATAGCTCTAATAGCTTTTTCATCTGCTTTGCTAATCGTTTGTGGACCTCTTAAACCTCTTTTAGTTTTTGGACTTTTTTTGGTTAAGATATGACTTCTAAAAGCCGACCCTCTTTTAATTTTGTTCTTAGAAGCTTTGAATCTTTTAGATGCTCCTCTAACAGATTTCATCTTTGGCATGAATTCTCCTTGATTTGTAATTGGGAAATACCCAGCTTAAAGATAATTTTATCTCTAAAGTTGATACTTCTCATTCAGTCCCCAAACGGAAATTTTTTATTAAAGATTGTTCGGCAAAAGCCGAACTTTCAATTACACTTTTTTTGGAACTACATACATATTTACATATCGTCCCTCAAATTTAGGATTATGCTCTTTGTCTCCTAAATCTTCAACTAATGGCCAAACATTATTTAAAACATCAACTCCAGCTTTTGGATTTGACATCTCTCGACCTCTTAAAAATACTCTAAATTTCACATGTTTTCCCTCTTCTAGGAATTTTCTAGCATGTTTGATTTTGTAATCTATATCATTTTGGGCAATTTTGACAGAAAGTTTTACCTCTTTGACCTCAATTTTTTTCTGATTCTTTTTGGCTTCTTTTTTCTTTCTCTCTTGCTGATATTTAAACTTTCCATAATCCATAATTTTACAAACAGGTGGTTTTGCGTCTGGGGCTATTAAAACCAAATCCAAACTAGCATCTTCTGCATATTTCAAAGCTTGTTGCAAAGAGATAATTCCATATTGCTCATTTTCGCTCATACATCTTACTTCTCTTGCCTCAATATCGTAGTTTAACCGAGTTTTGTCCTCAATTTTTTTTCTATTACTCAAAAGTTCGCCTCATTTATTTTTTCCTTTGTTAATTTTAAGAATTCACTAAACTCTAAATTATACTGTTTTCTCTCTCTTCTATCCCTTAAAGCGACGGTATTTTTCTCAATTTCTTCATCACCTATTACTAATATCATCGGGACTCTCTGTTTTTCAGCCATTCTAATTCGTTTATTTAAACTTTCATTTTTATCATATATTTCACAATCTACATCATTTATTATCAACTCTTTTTTTAATTTCTGACAATATTCGCTGTGAGTTGTGCTAACTGGCACAATAATAACTTGAGTTGGAGCTATGAAAAACGGAAATTCACCAGCACAATGCTCAATCAAAATACCAATAAATCGTTCAAATGAACCTAAGATTGCTCGATGAATCATAACAGGTTGAGTTTTTTCATTGTTAGGTGCGATGTAGCTTAAGTCAAATCTCTCTGGCAAATTAAAATCTACTTGAATTGTACCGCATTGCCATTTTCGCTTCAAAGCATCTGTAATTTTTATATCTATCTTTGGACCATAAAATGCTCCGCCACCCTCATCGATAGTATAAGAGAGATTATTTTTATCAAGAGCTTTTTTTAGCCCCTCTGTCGCAATATCCCAAATCTCATCCTCACCAATCGCTTTTTCAGGTTTAGTCGATACCATTAACTCATAATCAAATCCAAATGTTTTCATAATATCATCTACAAAACTCAAAACCTCTATCACATTTTCAGCGATTTGGTCAGGGGTGCAAAATATATGAGCATCATCTTGAGTGAACTCTCGAACTCTAAAAAGTCCGTGAATAACACCACTTTTTTCGTGCCGATGAACTACACCATACTCAAAAAATTTTAGTGGCAAATCTCGATAACTTCTTATGTCATCTTGATAAACTTTGATATGACCTAAACAATTCATCGGTTTTATGCCATATTCAATATCATCAATCGTGGTAAAATACATATTTTCACCATAATTTTCATAATGACCACTAACTTTCCAAGCATCACTTTTCAAAATTTCAGGACCACGAACAGGCTCGTAGCCTCTGACTCTATGGGCTTTAAAAAGTTTTGCCTCTAATTTGCTCCGAAGTCGGCTACCAGCAGGAAGCCAGATGGGAAGACCCGCACCCACCTCATCGTCAAAGGTAAAAAGTTTTAAATCTTTTCCCAGTTTTCGGTGGTCTCGCTTTTTTGCTTCCTCTATCATCTTTAGATGTTCGGTCAAACTTGCTTTGTCTGCAAATGCAGTTCCGTAGATTCGAGTCAACATCTCATTTTTTTCATCACCCCCAAGATATGCTCCAGCAACTCTTGTGAGTTTAAAAAATTTCAGTAAATTAATTTTAGGGACATGAGGACCTCGACATAAATCTTCAAAATCTCCCTGCTTATATATAGTAAATGTTTCTGAGTCGATTCGTGAAATTACAGCTAATTTTAGTTCATCATCTTTAAATTTTTCCAAAACTTCATCTCGTGAAATTTCATATTTGGTAATTGGATATTTTCGTTTAAGGAGATTTCTCATCTCTTTATCTATTTTTTTTAAATCTGTATCGCTAATTTTTTCGCTAGTTTTAAAATCATAATAAAATCCATCTTCGATAGTTGGACCTACAAAAAACTTAGCATCTGGATATAAATTTTTGATAGCTTGAGCCATTAAGTGAGCGGTTGAGTGCCTGATTACCTCTAATGAATCGTGGGAATTATCAAAAACTATCTCACTAGCATCTGAAATTTCGCCTATCGTTTGAGTATCGACAATCTCTTCATCTATCTTATATGCAATTATTTCGCTCACTTATACCCCTATTAAAATTTTTAAATTATTTATGGTGGCCATGATTGGACTCGAACCAACGACCACTACCATGTCAAGGTAGGGCTCTACCAACTGAGCTACACGACCATTTTTGAAACTAGTCGAAGATAATAGCAAAAAAACATTTTAAAAGTCCTTAAAAAAAGAATTTGAGTGATTATTTTGATATAATTATAGAAAATATAGGATTTTATAGGTGCAAATCATAAAAAATACAGATGAATTGATAAAAATCAGAAGAAATTTAAAACAAAATATCGGCTTCGTGCCAACAATGGGTGCTTTGCATTTAGGGCATCTTAGTTTAATTCAAAGAAGTGTAGCGGAAAATGAGCTGACGATTGTCTCAATTTTTGTCAATCCTACACAATTTCTGGAGGGCGAGGATTTTAGTAAATATCCACAAACTTTGGAAAAAGATTTGCAGATTTGCAAAATGGCTCAAGTTGATATAGTATTTTTGCCCAACACTAAATCTATCTATTTTAAGGATGAATTAAAGATTAAAGCTCCTCCAAATCGTGGGTTTATATTGGAGGGATTAAAGCGACCAGCACATTTTGATGGAGTTTTGCAAGTGGTTTTGAAGCTTTTAAATATTACGACCCCTACACGAGCATATTTTGGCAAAAAAGATGCCCAGCAATTTTATCTCATTTCAAAGATGGCAAGGGAGCTGTTTTTGGATGTGGAGATTGTGGGTTGTGAAATTGTGCGAGATGATGAGGGGTTGGCACTTAGTAGTCGAAATATTTATCTATCAACTGATGAGCGGAAAAAGGCTCTTTTAATCTCTAAATCTTTGAAAAAATCTTCCGATTTGGTGATTAATGGTGAGCTGGAAACTCAATTGATAAAATCCAAAATGAAAGAGATTTTGACCGATGTAGAGATTGAATATGTGGAGATTGTGGATAGAGAGTTTAGATTATTGAAAAATTTGGAGATACACAACTCTATTATTTTGATAGCGGTGAGGGTAGGTAAAACTAGACTCATTGATAACATTTGGATTTAAGTTTTCCAACTCGACGGGAATTTCACCCGTCTCAAAACTAATACAACTACCACGGCTATTACATTCTTAAAAAAAATGTTATAATAGCCCAGAAAGAGGATAGA
>JAOZPA010000131.1 GCA_029932985.1 Campylobacterales bacterium | reverse complement strand
TTCATTTAGCTCTTAAAGAATTTATTAAAATGCACAAAAGATTATCTTTATTGGAATTAAAAGGTAAAATTTCATTTGAAGAAAATTATGATTATAAAAAAATGATATGTTAGCTATCAATCAAAATTCAATTCTCTCTCAAATAGATGTTATGCCAATAGAATTAAAAACTTTGTTAATTGAAAAATTATTAAAATCATTAACTCCAACAAAAGAAAATATTAACGATTTATGGATAAAAGAGTCTAATCGAAGAATGAGAGATATTGAAGAGGGTAAAATACAACTTCTTGATAAAGATAAGGTTTTTGATAAAATCAGAACAAGATTAAAAAAGGAATTATTATGAATATGATAGAGAAAATAAAAAAATTAGCCCAATCACCAGCTATTGGTTCAGATTTGGATATAAAAAATTTTGCAAAAGTTATGGAGTTGTCAGATGATGCTATTTATACTCATTATACTCCTTATAGAAGTAAAATGAGTATAAATTTTTATTCATTTATTTTTCATATAATATAAGAAAAATAAATGAATATATTTTTAATATTAATTGGAATGTCTTTTTTTCTATTTAGTATTTTATACTATTATTATATTAACAGAAAGAAGTTAAAATATTTAAAAAGCAGTAAAATTTGTTAATAATAAATATATGGAATCTATAGCTTATGGTGGTGGTTCTGTTTCTTTATCGTTGTATGATATATATTTAACAGTAGATAATCATAGTGAAGTATTAAAAGTATTAGAAGAACGATACAATAAAGAAATGGGAGATTCATCTCCTATAGAGTGGTTTTCAAAAATAAAAGATTTGGAAAATAAAGGTTCTAAGTCTATAGGTAATTATGTTAGTGCATATGCAGGAGAAAGTGCTGAATATAAAGCTTTAGAAATGCTAAAATCTCAAGGATTTAATGCAGAATTATTTAAATCAAAAACACATCCTAATGATGATATAAGAGTTTATACAGATAGTGGTGAGTATATTGATTATTCTGTTAAATCTTATGGAGATATTGGAAATCTTGATAAAACCATTAGTGAACATCCATCATCAACACACTATATTGTAAACTCTGAAATTTTTAATAAACTACAAGAAACAGGAAAATTAAATAAGTATGCAGAAGATAATATAACTATTTTAGATGGTGAGTATTCTAATGAAGCTTTTAGAAATATTGCTAAAAATACTTTTGATGATTTAAGTGTAGCAGGTGATGTGGCAGATAAAATTCCATATATCGGTTCTGCTTTTTTCGGTGCAAAAATAATCAAAAATGCAATGGTTTATAAGCAGGGAAAACAATCAAAGTATGAAACAAGTATTAATATTGCAGGTGATGCAATTAATTCAACATTGAAAACTTCAGGGGCAGTCATAGGATGTGAAATTGGCGTTTTTGTTGGTGAATTACTTGGTATAGATCCAGAAATAAATGAATTTATTAGTGGAGGAATTGGTGGTATTGTTGGGGCTTTTTCCGTTTCAAATATTACTGAAATGTTTAAAAAGAAATTTAAATGGGGTGATATAACTGAATCTGTGGAGTATTTTGGAAAAAAATTTAGTGATTTTGACACTAATCATCCATATATTAAACACAATATTTACAATATAGATAAAATTAAAAAAAAGTTAATAAATGAAAAAAAATTATTAAAAAGATATAAAAAACAATTAAATCCATATAATGATGAAAAAATTACAATTCCTGCAATATTATCACTTCTATATGTAAAAAATCTTGAAGAACTGTTATCTAATACGGAGTTAGCCGCTAGAGAAGGACATAGAGAGATATTAGATTTATGTGGACATCTAGCTTATAAAACAGCTAAAAGTAGTTTATTTGTAAATTCTGATGTTATAAAAAATCGTTTTCTAGGGGAACTTTTATTATCTAATCGCTCAGTTCTATTACCATCCTATAAATTAAATTCAAAAGAAAAATTATTGATAGATAAGTATGATAATGAGATTAAAAAGTCACCAAATCATCCTTATATTATAAAAATTGGTGCTTCAAAAGATATAGTACAAGCTATCTATGCTCAATCACTAAATAAAATTTCAAATAATAAGATTTATAGTTTTAAGAAAGTTAATTTAAATATTTCAAAATTTTTCCCTAATTTATTAATACTAATTTCTATTATATTAATTTTAATGGGAAGGAAAACTTTTTAGTAGTTTTGCTATAACTAAAATAAAGAATAATATAAGTGGTAAAATTTTTGTACAAAATGCTAAACTTATAAGTGCAAAATACTTTATAAATGTGGATAAATCTAGTAAAGTAAAACTATTTAAAAAAGATGTATCTATACTGATGATGTAGTATTTGAGAAAATTACTAATTACTTAAATGGAGAAAATAGAGTTGTTTACCATAAAAATGGTCAAATACTTAAATCAAAAATGTGGTTTAAAAATAGAAGAAAAAAATTAAAAGTAATACTAAGATATGACAAGATGACTGGAAAAGCATTGTCGTGGAATGAAAATGGGAATAAAGCTTTAATGAGCGTATCATGATAGTAGTGGTGGATTTAGTAGTTTTGATTTTTAAGTGATTGTTGTTTTTGACATGATGTTTTGATTTATGTTACCCTGCCGTAAAAAAAAAGGAATAAAACAAATGGGAAAAAATAAAAAATATGATGAAGAAATTAAAGAATATTTAACTCGTATAAAAAGAGAAATAGAACTCTATAATGGATTTAAGCTATATGATATAAATAAATTTGCTGAGTATTTTTATGCTGAATTTTTAAATTTGTTATTTGGATATAAGTTTGAAATTATGGAAAAAATAAATCCTAATATGGTAGCTATTGATTTAGGAGATAAAAAAAATAAAATAGCAATTCAAGTTACAAGTAAAATAGATAGAGGTAAAATAGAAGATACTGTTAAAAAGTTTAAAGAAAATAATTTTGATAAAGTATATAAAAGATTAATAGTCTTACATATAGCAAATGAAACTCCAAATTACAGAAATAAATCTGAAAAAATTGGAAATATATTTGATTTAGAAAAGGATGTATGGAACATAAAATATTTAATTGAAAAGTCACTTTTTGTTACTATTAGTAAACAAAAAAAAGTTCGTGATCTTTTAAAAGAATATGTAGATGATAGTCCAAATATTTCAAATTTAGATAAATTTCTAAAAGAAAAATATAAAGAGCCTTTTTTTACTAAAATTAAAATGTTATCTAGTAGGCTTCCTGCAAAACTAAAAAAATTAAAATGGTCAAGTACCATAATTACTTTAACTCTAAGAGATTTTCAATATCAATATAGTGAGTTTTGCAAGAAGTCTAGTTCTAAAAATGCTAATATTCAAGATGATTATCAAGATTTAACTATAAAAACTAAGAAAAATCAAGAGGATACAAAGCTAGAAGACTTATTAAAAGAAAACAATAAAGCTTTAATTTTTGGTAAGGCAGGAGTAGGTAAAAGTATATTATCTAAATATATCTGCTACAAATGGGCTAACGAAGAGTTATTTAAGGAGTTTGATTATTTGTTTTATATTCCTATAAAAAAATGGAACAGAGGTGAAGGAATATTTGATATTGCACTAAAAACATTAAAAAGATTGATTAATGAAGATATAAAAATCAATTCAGAAACTTTATGTGATTACATAGAAAAATCTAACAATAAAATTCTTTTTATTATTGATGGTCTTGATGAGTTAAAAAGTGAAAATGATAGAGAGGATATAATCAAAGACATTCAAAAATTTGATAACTATATAATTACTTCAAGGCATTATGGAGTTGAAGAAAATGAGCTTATTATAGATGAAACTTTTGAAAATTTTGGATTTGATGAAAAAAGTAAAAGAAAGTTTATTAATGATACTAAGCTAGTAAATGAGATAGAAAAAAATCCTCAATTGAAAGAGTTAAGTAGGATACCTCTATTTTTAGATATTATCTGTTTTTTATATCAAGACAGTCAAATAGATTTTAATAATATTACAATAACAACATTATATAAAGAGGCAATTGACAAAATTTTTTATACTCTTAAAAGCTCTGATTCCTTGAAATATGATAGGATTAAATATGTAAAAGGAAAAGCTTTTAGATTTTTAGGTAAGGTTGGATTTAAAAATTTAAAACAGTCAAAATATCAATTTAATGGAGATTTTATAGATGATGATAGTATAGGATTTTTTGAAGATTTTGTTTTAGAGTATGGATATTTAATCAACACAACAAATGAAGATGTTATAACAAAAAGAGATTATGAATTTACACACTCATCTTTTCAAGAATATTTTACAGCTTATTATATTAGTAATCTTAAAAATAAGAAAATAAGAAAAGTTATAAAAGAGAATAAATTTAAACCTCAATTTAATATGACTTTTCAATTTTTGACAGGACTTATTGAAGATAAAAATTTAATTTTTAATGAACTTTATAATGAACCAAGAGATGAAACTGAACTTTATGAGCTACTATTACTAATAGACTGCATATCTCAAACATACGATTTAAAAGAAAAAATAGTTTTAGATGTAAATATGAAATATTTTAAGTGGCTTGAATTTGCTACTAATAAGCTTTTATTAATGCAAAAACTTATTAATAAATTGAAAATAATAGGTAATATTCTTAATAAAAACTCCTTTGATTCTCTAAAAAAAATCTTAAGACATAAAAATATGGAATCATCTGTTAGTAGTATAATTATTGGAGAATCTATTATAGAGGAATTGTCATTTTTAAAAAATAATAAAAAATTTATTGATTTACTAAAAGATATTATGAATGATGAAAAAGCCAATAGAAAAGTTAGAGCATATTGTTCAATATTATTAATAGATTTAGGGGAAATAGATGAAAAAGATAGAATAAAATATTTTCGTCAGTTTAATTATAGTATGCCTACTAAAATAAAAAGTTTAAATAAAAATAAAACAGATAATATTACTATTGATAATTTAATTAAAAATTTGCAAGTAGCACAAAATATTCAAAATGCACAACAACAGCACTATGATACTGAAAGATTAGCAAAAATAGCTTCACTAAATTTCTATGCTTTTAAAAGATTTTATTTACTAGAAAATAATAAAATCTTTTTTGATAAATTTACACAAAATCTTGAAATACCTGTTATTTTTGAAGCTTTTAATAAAGATTATAATGTACTAGATTATCTATTTTATAATGCCATATATAGAGATAAAGCAATTTTTATAAAAAATAATAAATTATGCTCTATTGAAGATGGTAAAGAAATTAATGTTGAAATAAGTGATGAGGAAAAAATAGCTTTAAGAGATAGAGTTAAAGAAATTAAAAATAGGAGTGAAATATAAGCCTAGAAGAGTTTGTAAAAAATGAAAATGATTAGGTAACCGTTTGGGGCTGTTAGTCCAAAATATTAAAGCGGAGAAGATTCAGATGAAGAGATAAAACAAGAGTTTAAAGATTATAAGGGGCTTTATTTTTATGGTTCTAGGATAAAAAATAGTGCTAGAAGTGGGGGTGATTTAATAAAATATAGATTAGATAGAGCTTTGGCTTTAAGGAAGGATTAAAATGTACACAATAAAATTAGATGTTAGTAATGATATATTTGATAATATAATGTTTTTTTTAGATAATTTACCAAAAAGTAAAGTTAATTAGAGGTAAAAAAACCTATTTTAAAAAATAAAAATAGTTCTTTTTTTAATTTTATTCAACAATCTAAAAAACAAAATTTAGAAAAAAAGTCTCTATTTAGTGATTTTTTAAACAGTTCACAAAAAGTAGATTCCATAGTGAAATTCAATAGAGCAGAATTACATGAAAGATAAAATTTTTATTGATACAAATATTTTTGTATATGCTTATTTGAATAATCCTAAAAAAAAGATGATTTGACAAAGCATTTATAGGCTAAAGAGCTTTT
The DNA here is from genome assembly GCA_029932985.1 of Campylobacterales bacterium. Classification (GTDB taxonomy): domain Bacteria; phylum Campylobacterota; class Campylobacteria; order Campylobacterales; family JAOZPA01; genus JAOZPA01. The sequence continues at coordinate 302 of JAOZPA010000131.1, read as the reverse complement.
GGAAAGTTTTGAAATTGATGATATTGTGATTATCTCTACACAAGTTTGTAATGAATATTATAGTGCATTATTGAAAAATAAAATCTCTAATGAAAATATTCAAAATAGTTTAAGTAGTTTAATTGATGCAGTTAATGTAGTTTCTATTTCAAAAAATAGTGTATTGAAAGCATTTGAGATTAAAAATAGATATGATTTTAGTTATTAGGATTCTTTGATAATATCTTCTGCTTTGGAAAATGATTGTAGTATAATTTATAGTGAAGATATGCAACATAATCAAATTTTAGAAAATAAACTTA
>JAOZPA010000130.1 GCA_029932985.1 Campylobacterales bacterium | reverse complement strand
CGAATTGATTATGAGGAGATTGAGAGTTTGATTGGGCAAAAGAGGTATTTTGTGCTTCATGCTCCTCGTCAGACTGGCAAGACTTCGGCACTTTTGGAGATGATGAATAGGATAAATAGCGAGGGGCAATATGATTGTCTTTATGTCAATATTGAGGCTTCTCAGGTGGATAGAAATGATGCGATTGAGGGGGCTAAAACAATATGTAGTGTGATTGCAAAAGCTGTATCTTTTTATCTTGGCAATGAAACTTTGAGACAATGGATTGAGGATAATCCAATAATTACAAAAGATACGGTAGGCTCACTTATTAGATATTGGTCGAGGAATAACCCCAAACCAATAGTTTTGTTTATCGATGAGATTGATGCTTTGGTGGGGGATACTTTGATTTCTTTGCTTCGGCAAATTCGTAGTGGATACAATCAACGACCTCAAGCTTTTCCAATTTCCATAATTTTGTGTGGGGTTCGTGATGTGAGGGATTATCGGATTCATACAAAAGATAACGAAATTATCACAGGTGGAAGTGCTTTTAATATCAAGGCGGAATCTTTGACGATTGGGAATTTTACTTATGAAGAGTGTAAAAATTTATATTTTCAGCACACAAGCGAAACTGGACAAAAATTTGAAGAGACTATATTTCCAAAACTTTGGAGCGATACAAAAGGGCAACCATGGCTTGTAAATGCTTTAGCTCGTCAATTAACTTGGAAAAATAAAACTCTACGAAAAGATAGGACAAAATTGATAACTTTGGAACACTACAAGGAGGCTAGGGAGATTTTGATTCACTCACGAGCCACTCATCTTGACCAACTTGTCGATAAACTGCAAGAACCCCGAGTTAAAAGTGTTGTAACTGCAATCTTATCAGGAAAAAAAAATAATTTTAAAATAAAAAGCAATGACCAACAATATGTGAAAGATTTAGGGCTTATCGTCACAAAACCAAAAGTAGCAATCGCAAATGACATCTATAAAGAGACAATTCCACGAGAGCTTACTTGGGTGACTCAAACTAGAATCATCAATGAATCACATTGGTATATTAAAGATGACAATAGTATCGATATGGTGAAATTACTAAAAGCTTTTCAACAATTTTTTAGAGAAAATATAGATAGCTGGGATCAATCTTATGACTATAAAGAGGCGGGGCCGGGGCTTTTGCTTCAAGCATTTTTACAACGAATCATAAACGGCGGGGGCAGAATAAACCGAGAATATGGCTTAGGCAGAAAACGAACCGATATTTTTATCGAATATCCACTAGATAAAGAGTTAGGTTTTTTTGGTGAAAATATTCAAAGAGTAATCATCGAAACCAAAATTTTATATTCAAACCTAGACAAAACTATCCAAAAAGGGATAGAGCAAACTTTAGAATATGGCGATACGGTGGGAGCAGATGAACACCACTTACTTATCTTTAATCGAAAGAAAAAAGTTAAATGGAAAAAGAAAATCTGGCAAAAAGATAAATTTTATGATAAAAGAAAAATTTCCGTTTGGGGCTGTTAGTCCAGAGGTGGGATGAAAAAATCCCAACCTATAAAATTAGTGTTTTCCGCCTTTGTGCAAAAAATACAGACCTAGTGAGAGAGCTAAGATTGATACAGCGAAGTAACCCATCTCTAAAGCAGTTCCATAATTAGTGTTTAAAACTCTTTGGGCGAAGTTCACGACTAAAACCATTATTATAACTTTTGCTAATTTATCTTTCAAGTCATCAAGCGAGTGAATCTCTAGTATTTTGGAGGTTTCACTACCTTTTGCCACATCTATTTCTGAGATAAAAAGTTCATAAAGTCCAAAGCTAAAGATAAACATTACAACTGCCATTAGGTACAAATCGATTGCTCCAATTAATCCGCCGACAATCATCGCATGAAAATTTTCAGGGTGATTTCCGCCAAAATAATTAGCTAGAACATCTTTAAAAACCACAGCAATATCTACACTAGCAACAACAAAAAGTATAACTCCACCAAGCAAACTAAAAACTACTGCAAGTAAAACAACAAATCTACTTTTCCACAAAAAGTTTTCAAAAACTCTCTCCAAAAAATTTTCTGGTGGTGCATTTACTGCTTTGTTTTCACTATTTTTCTCTATCTCTTGACTCATAAATTCTCCATCTCAATTAATTTTTGTGCGATTCTCACTGAATTTGTCGCCGCCCCCACTCGCACTTGGTCAGCAACATTCCACAAATGAAGCATATTATTTTGATAAATATCTTTCCGCACTCGCCCCACATAAGTATAATCCGTATCGGTCGCCGTCATCGGCATTGGATACTCATTTTTGCTAATATCATCAATCAATTTCATATTTTCAAAATTCGCCAAAGCCTCTCGACTCTCCTCTAAATCTACATCTTGCCCAAATGTAATCGTAATGGATTCGCTATGACTCCGCAAAACTGGTACTCTCACACAAGTCGCTGCAATTTGCATCTTTTTGTGCATAATCTTTTGAGTTTCATTTACCATTTTCATCTCCTCTTTAGTAAAACCATTCGGTTGGGGGACATCAATATGAGGAATCACATTTAAAGCCAACCGATGAGCAAAAGCCTTGACCTCCGTATCCTCCAGCTTGAAAGCGAAAAAATCTTGCATCTGTTGCACCAGCTCCGCCATCCCCTCTTTTCCCGCTCCACTCGCCGCTTGATAAGTGCTAACATCCACCCGAGTAATCCCATACAAATCATCTAGCGGTTTGAGGGACTGCACCATCTGAATCGTCGAACAGTTAGGATTAGCAATAATTCCCCGATTTTTATATAGCATAATATCTTCAGGATTGACCTCTGGCACGACCAACGGAATATCATCATCCATCCGAAAATGGCTCGTATTATCAATCACCACCGCTCCACTCTCGACCGCAAACTTCGCATATTTTTCCGAAATTGAACCTCCAGCACTAAAAAAAGCGATATGAATATCTGCATCTTTAAACACATCTTCCGTAAGTTCCACCGCCTTATACTTTTGTCCCCCAAACGAAATATCTGTTCCTGCACTTCTGCTACTTGTGAGTGGCAAAATTTTATTTACAGGAAATTTCATCTCCGTCATCACTCTAAAAAGCTCTTCACCAACCGCTCCAGTTGCTCCAACTACTGCAATATTATATTTTCTCAAGTTTTACCTTTCTTTATTATTCGTATTAAAAAAATTTTCTTATCTTATCAAAAAAATTATCAATTATAGATTAGAATTGTTTGGAGAGGTCAAAAATTTTGCCCGAATGTTGAGTCAAGGTTTAATTTTATTATGTTATAATCCCCAAAAAGTGGGAGGTTGCTAATAACGTGATAGAAAAAAGTTCGATTGAAGATTTGAAGAATAGGCTAGATATTGTTGATGTGATTAGTAACTATATTGAACTTAAAAAAAATGGAGCGAATTTCAAGGGGTTGTGTCCTTTTCACGGTGAGAAAACTCCCAGCTTTATTGTCAGTCCCCAAAAGCAATTTTATCACTGTTTTGGTTGTAAGGCGAGTGGAAATGCGATAAGTTTTGTGATGGAACGGGAACAGTTGAATTTTCCAGAGGCGATTGAAAAGTTAGCCGATAGCATAAATTTCACCCTTAGTTATACTACGGTTCAAGAGAAAAAAGATGAAAAAAAGATACTTGAAAAGTTAAATAATTTTTTTCTAAAAAAGTTTGAGAGTAAGTTTGAGGCAAAAAAATATCTGTATGAGCGAGGGGTGTTTGAAAGTAGCATTGAGCAGTTTGGGATTGGATATGCTCCCTCAAATCAGGAGACTATGAATTTTTTTAGGGACAATAATTTTTCACTAATGGAGCTTGAAGATGTGGGAGTTATCGCTTTTAATGATAGCGGAAATCCATATTCTAGGTTTATTGAGCGGATTACTTATCCTATCTATTCAGCCACTTCTAAGATTGTGGGGTTTGGGGGGCGGACAATCTCGAACCATCCTGCGAAATATATCAACTCCCCAGCTACCAAAGTTTTTAATAAATCTAAACATCTTTATGGTTATCAAATCGCCAAAGATAAAATTTTCCGAGAAAAAAAGATTATTGTAACAGAGGGTTATATGGATGTGGTGATGCTCCATCAAGGGGGATTTGCAAATGCCGTGGCGACCTTGGGGACTGCACTAACTAGCGACCACATTCCACTCATCAAAAAAGCAAATCCAGATATAATTTTGGCTTATGATGGCGATAAAGCGGGGCAAGAGGCGGCATTTAAAGCGTCTAAAATGCTTGGTGAAACAAAATCAAAAGGTGGTGTGGTGCTTTTTGCTGGGGGACTTGACCCTGCGGATATGGTGCAAAATCAGAAAATCGCAAATCTTCGAGAGTTGTTTGATAATCCCAAGCCGTTTATAAATTTTGTGCTAGAAAAGATTGTCTCAAATTTTGATATTTCAAATCCGTTAGAGAGGGAGTCTGCTTTTACAGAGGGGCAAAATTATTTAGCTTCACTTTCGCAAATTTTGCAAGATTCCTACAAACCATTTTTGGCAAATCTGCTAAATATAGATGAGAATATCGTCAAGTTAAAGCCCAAAAAAACGGTCGCTGAGGGGCAGAGAAGATATGAGGATATTGCAGAGTTGCAGATAATTAAAACTCTTTTGGCAAAGCCCAATATGTTAAATACTTTTTTGGATATTGCAAATGTGAAGATTTTTAATACCCATCAGGAGGAGTTTGAACTGCTTCTGGATGAAAAATTGCAAAGTGATGAACTGATGGAGCTTTTGATTCGAGATGATATTTGTGAGCTTAGTGAACCGCAACTTATGGGGCAACTTGGGCAAATTTTGATAAGGCATTATGATATAGAGATGAAAAAACTCAGAAACTCCCCAGCCCCACTGAAGGAAAAAAAATTTACCATACGAAAAATACGGGAAAACCAATTGAAACTCAGAAGATTTATCTGAAAATAGATAATCCTCTTTCAGTCCCCTCACCGATAAATACTTTTTTTATGTTATAATAAAACTAAAAAGGGGAATATTATGAATTTTTGGAAAAGTGGATTTAGGCTAAAAATCAACATAAAAAAGATATTAATTATATTTTTTGTGCTTTTTATTTTGTTTTTAATAGCTGCTGTAAGTCTGCCAACACTATCTGCTACGAGGGATGATGCTCATCTTTCTAGTGTGGAAAAATACTATGATGAGGAGAGTGAAACTGAGGTTGTAACTGCCCAGACTGATTACAAGATTGATTCATCTTTGTTTGAGATAAAAAATTATGAGATAAAGTACAAAACAAATGAAACATTGTATTTGCAAAATAAAATAAAGGAGTTGAAGAAAAAGAATTTTGTGATATTTGATAGATATGATGAATCAAAGCAGAATAGTCAATATGTGATAAAGGTGAAAAGGGAAAATTTTGAGGAGGTTTTGGAGTTTTTGAAAGAGTTATCACCTGTAAAAATTCATCTTTTTGTAGAGAATATTAAAAAGTCGATAGATTCTACAATTGATAGAGAAAAATTGCTTTCGGATAAACTCAGAAAAATTGAAGTGATTTTGAATGATGCGATTGAGTCTTACTCTTCACTTTTGAAACTTGCAAAAGAGCAAAATAATATAGAATCTCTGACAAAATTGATAGATTTAAAAATCAATACATTAAATAAATTGAGCAATGAAAAAAATGCTATATTGGAGCAGATAAATTATATTAAAAAAAATCGGAAAGAGCTTTTTGATAAGGTAAATTTTGTAATATTTAGAATTTCCATAGAGGAGTTTCTATATCTGGATATAATAGAGCTTAAAAATAGTTGGCAATATGAAGTTAAAAATTTAGTCTCTACTTTAAATAATTTAGCTCAAAACTTAAGTGTTAAATTTCTTATTTTTGTAGTGAATGTTATAAAATTTATGGTTTATTTTATTTTTGTATTACTTCTTTTAAAGATTCTATTTTGGACTATCAAAAAAATTTTTAACTTAGAGCAATATAGTTTTTTAGAAAAAGATGAGTGAACATAAACATATCTGATAATTTCTTATATCGATGATAGGTAATTAAACCTAAAATACAGGAGGAAAAAGATGAAAAAAATACCTTACGGGGTGAGTAATTTTAAGACGATAATCGATGATGGGGCTTTGTATATTGATAAAACTAAATATATAAAAATTTTAGAGGATAATTATACGAAATATACAATTCTTTTGCGACCTCGGCGGTTTGGGAAGAGTTTGTTTGTATCTACTTTGTGGTACT
>JAOZPA010000030.1 GCA_029932985.1 Campylobacterales bacterium | reverse complement strand
GTTTATCTGTTGCCTCGACCAAGGAGATTTGGAAAAACTTTGTTGCAAAGCACTTTTAAATATTTTTTTGAACTTCCTGGAAGTGGTGACTTTAGTCCCACCGATAGTAATGAGTGGCTTTTTGAGGATTTAGCGATTTATAAAACTGAAATTTTTAAAAAACATTTTGCGAAATATCCTGTGATTTATCTCACTTTTAAAGATGTGAAAGAACCGACTATTGAGATGACTTTTGATAAAATTCAGACGGTTATTAGATTTGAGTTTAATCGACATGAAAAAGAGATTAATAAAATAATTGGTCAGGCGATACGGACGAATAGGGAGATTTATAAAAAAATTATTACCAATAAAGCAACTCCGAATGATTATAAAAATTCGATGAAAGTTTTATCAGAATTGCTTTATTTGGCTTATGATGAGCAGGTGGTTTTTTTGCTTGATGAGTATGATACACCGATTCAGACAGCTTTTTTCAAGGGATATTATGAGGAGATGGTAGAGTTTTTTAAACCATTTTTGGGTGGAATGCTAAAAGATAATGATAGATATTTGAAAAAAGCGGTGATTACGGGGATTTTACGAGTGAGTGGTGAATCGATGTTTAGTGATGTGAATAATTTGGAAATTTGCACAATTTTGAAAAAACCATTTTCCACCTCTTTTGGATTTACAATTGAAGAGACTCAAAATATGCTAAAAGATTTCGGCTTAGAAAAGCAGAGCGATAAAATTATTGAGTGGTATAATGGATATAATTTTGCAGGAACTACGATTTTGAATCCGTGGTCGCTCATAAATTATGTTAAAAATGAGGAATTTCTGCCGTATTGGGCAAATACAAGTAGCAATAGTCTGATTAGAACAATGGTTGAAAATTCTCAAATGTTCAGAAAAGATTTAAAAATTTTGCTAAATGGTAGCACGATTGAAAAAGTTATTGACCCAAATATTACCTTTGAAGATAAAAATTTCTATTTTAATCCCAAAACTCTCTACTCTTTTCTATTTTTTAGTGGATATTTGAAGTGTGAATCACAAAAATTAATAATGGGAAAATATTATTGCCAAATAAAAATTGTAAATATTGAATGTAAGGCAGTTTTTGAAAATGTGATTGAAAATTGGCTTGATAGCAGTTTTGAAAATCAAAAATTAACGGCAATGTTAAAAGCTTTGATTAAGGTAGATTTGGAAACTTTTGAAATAATTTTTAGCCAAATTGTGAGAGATACTTTGTCCTTTTATGATACGGGAAAAACTCCTGAAAATGTCTATCATGCATTTCTTTTGGGGCTTATGGTTCACTTACGAGAATATGAAATTGTCTCAAATCCAGAGGCGGGTTACGGGCGATTGGATATTATGATTTTGCACAAAACCGACAAATCAAAACCTGCAATTATAATGGAATTAAAAACCATCAACGAATACAGAGATGAAACAAAAGAGAAAGCTTTGGAAAGTGCTGTAAAGCAAATTAAAGATAAAGAGTATATCTCAGCTGCCCAAAAACGAGGCTACAATAATATCACCGCTTTTGGTTTGGTCTTTGAGGGAAAAAGAGTTTGGATTAAAAAAGTTAATTAAAGATAAAGGTGAGCAAAAAGCCCACCTTTTAAAAATAGATAATCTTATTCCTTATCTACACAAGTTACAGTAACCGTAACACCATCTATCTCTGTTCCTTCATAACCGTAAAAATCAATATCTGTTGTGATAGTAAAAATATCATCAGGAATATCTATGCCATCAATATTAATAGAAGTAGTACAGGTTTTAGTAACTTGAAACTTTGTAACTTTTTCAAAAGTAGTTAAATTTTCATCAAACAAATCACCTTTCTCACTATCACTTAGCTGAAATTGGAATTTATTACAATCTGAGCTAGTTGTACCTATTTTATCACCTATTTTAATCTCTTGACCCTTTTCCAGTGAAATTTCATCTATGTATAAATAGTAATTGATAATACCATCATCATTTTTGATTCCAACAAAATTTTCAAGAGGTCCTGTACAATTAAAATCTGTAGAATTATCTTCTACTATCTTGCTAACTACTCCTTTTTTTGAAGCTATAATATCAATTTGATTTTCTTTAGTTTCAAAAATAATTTTACTTCGACTTGCACTTGAACTTGTTACAATCCAATCTATCCCACCAGTTCCTTTCAGAGGAGTATAAAATTTAGATATTTGATATTTTGTAATTTTTTCTATTACACTTAAATTTTTATCAAATAAATCAAGTTTATTATCAGATACATTAAATTCAAACATCAAGTTAGTTGTATTATCTTCTAGCTTACAACCTAATGTTTTACCTAATACATCACCTACTTCAACCTCTTGACCTTTTTCTACTTTAATATTAGAATCCAAATAGAGATATTTAATAATTACATTATTATCATCTTTAATTTTAATAGAATTACTAGACTCACCACAATTAACTATTGCTGTTTTATTGTTATCAATCTCTTCAACTGTACCTTTTTTTGAAGCGATAACATCAATTTGTTCTTTTAAATCAAATATAATTTTAGTGTTAGTTGAATTACTTTCATCTACAATCCAATCTATTCCAGCAGTCCCCTCTAGTGGATTTTGATATTGATAATTTGTTATTTTCTCAAAGCTAATTAAATCTTGATTAAACAAATTAACAATAGAATCTGTAACTTCAAAACGAAAAGTTGAAGTTTCTTCACTATTATCATCTATACAACCTAATGTTTGACCTAATATTTGACCCGCTTCAACTGTATCATTTAGATTAACTTTAATATTTTTATCCAAATAAAGATATTTACTTGATAGAGTATCTGCATCAGTAGCAACATTAATAACAATATAATTTCCATTATTGTACTCTCCACAATTAGCCATAGAGTCTTTTGTTTTTTCAATAGCTGTAACTATTCCACTTCTGGAAGCTATAACATCAACTTTATCTTGTATATTAAAACTAACATTAGATTCACTAGATTCATGGATAATCCAATCTACACCAATCATTCCATCTAGCGGATAATAATATAACTTATCTAATTCATCAGTGATATTTGTTACACTTAAATTAGTCTCATTAATATTTTCCAAAATTTTCTTTGCCAACTCTGTATCATTTGCACTTTGAGTTATAGTAAAATACTCAGCCACTTTAGTTTTATTATCAAGAATATCTTTATCGCTACCATTCGCTCCATTCATCACTGCTAATATAAACATATTTTTGGAAATATTACCTTTGTCTAACTCTCCTTGCCAATACTCTTTACCAGCTTCATCTGAATCTCTATTAAAAAGATTTTGATATATGGCATCTATAAATGCACTTGTCCCTAAATCTTTATATAAGAGTTGAGTTTCAGGTTGGTCAAAAAAAGATGATGCTATTTGGTCAATTGTCATAGAAGTATTTGATAATTGAGTTGCCCAATAATTAAATCCAGCTCTGTCAGAAGCCCGATTAAATGTAGCCACATAAAGTTTTAGTAATTTTGTTTGATCATCTTCCTCAATAACAGGTTCCTCAGTTACAGGTTCTTCAGTTACATTTGTATCTTCTGGTTCAGGTTCATTTGTTGCTGGGTTTTCTGTTGCTGGGTTTTCTGTTGTTGGGTTTTCTGTTGCAGGGTTTTCTGTTGCAGGGTTTTCTGTTGCAGGGTTTTCTGTTGTTGGGACAATCTTACCATCTGGACTAACTGCATAAAGATAACGGTTATCTGCCCCAAAATAAACAATACCATTATCTCCTACGGCAGGTGCTTTTTTGATTGTAGAGGTGATTTTAAATTTCCATTTTAAATTTCCATCTAAATCTAAAGCATAAATTGTAGTAAAAGAGCTAAAATATAAAATATTATTTTTAGAGGTCACAGAACTATAAATAGCACTATGTCCAGTGAAATCATTAAATAGCCACTTTTCCTTACCCGTTTCTATATCTATTGCATAGAGTGCATTAAGGTCATATTGCATTTGAGTTCCAATATACAAGATACCATTAGAAATAGTTACATCATGATTTAGAGTATTTTTAGCAGTTGTGGTTATTGGAAAATTCCAAATTTCACTTCCATCACTTAAATTTAATTTATATATTGTATTATTATTTCGAGCAATATATAGAGAACCATTATCTATAGTAGGTGAAGAGAACGCTGGTGAGGGTAAAGATATACTCCACTTCTTCTCTCCATTGGGAGATATTGCCTGTATTGTTCCATCATTTGGTGCTATGTATATATTACCATCTTCATCTATGGCAGGATTTGTAACAATTGGTGTAGAACCTGCATAGTGTCTCCACTTTTCATTTCCATCAGGGTTTATAGCATATAGATTTCTATCTGCAGAGGCTAAATATATAGTACCATCTTTTCCGATGACAGCTGTTGTATATGTTGTATCATCAAGTGGCTCTCTCCCTAATTTTTCGGCATAATCAGTTAAAGAAAATGTCCATTTCTTATATCCTTCAGCACTAATTGCATAAAGTTTTTTATCTCCAAATGTACAATATATTGTATCATCCTTTGCAATTGCCAATTTTGCACTTGGATAGACTTTTGTATCCGCCTTAAATTTCCAAATTAATTTTTTATCAAATCGATTTAATTTATATATATAGCCATCTTGGGAGGTAAATAAAATGTAATCACCTTGGATAATGGGGGTAGTTTTAGCATTATAGCCTGTTAAGTATTTCCAGCTTTCCTCTTCTATCTCTATGGATAGTAATGATGTTGAGAAAACTAAAATTAATAATGATAGTTTAAAAAATATTTTTGACATATTTGTTCCTTTAATTTTAAAAAGTTTTTTATTAAGTCAAAAAGAGAATAAATAAAGTTGAAAATAAAAAAGTCGTATAAATTAGAGTTGTATAAATCTATTTTTAATATTTAACATCTAAATAACTTAATAAGAGAGGATTCCCAAGCCTAAGGCTTGGGAAAAAAGAAAAGATTAGAAAGGTAAGATATTCTCATCTTTAAAATCACCTGCAGGAGCAGGTGGTGTAGGCTCTACTGTTGGAGCTTTATATTCTGCAATAACCAATGCTGTATCACCATTGTTATCACACGAAGGTGATGTAATAGTTAGATTATAAGTTCCAGCAGTTTCAATATCTGCTTCAAAAGTAGGGTCAGAAACTATAAGTACATCTGTAAGTCTAGCTCCATTACCATCTACTGCACTAATTGCAGGAGTATAGATACCATCTGCACTTAATGTACCTGTATTAGGTACTGTAAATGTACAAGCTCTAACATCTACTACTACTGGTGTGTTATCAGGAGTAACAATAGTTTCATCATCTCCACCGCCACTTCCACCACAACCTATAATAAATGTGGCAGCTAAACTAGCAATTGCTATTTTTAATAAATTTTTTTTCACAATATTTCCTTAGTTTAACTATTTAGTATCTGTTACACGACTAACAGGAGCATATATCCAATTTGTTTGAGCAATACCATTTACTTTACTTCCAACCATTTGTGTAACAATTGCAGGTAATCCATCTACTGAATTTCCTTTAAATTTTACAGATACATAACCATCTGTGATTAATTTTCCATCTTTATAGAAACAACTGCTATCTTTTGTAACATCTTGAAGGTCATTTAATGCTTCTAGCTCAAAATTATAAGTGCTAGTCATTCCAGCTATTCCAAAAGGAGAAGTAATTCTAGTTGAACCTGTTGCATTCATATATTTACATTCGCTCTCATTAAAAATACTAATGTCAGCTGTAAATCCGCCCCAATCCCAACCTTTACTTGATGTATCTACCCAGTAATTAATTCCTGCTTTTGTTCCAAGACCCATTTGCATAAGAATTCTTTTCATTGGTTGAGTAACTAAAAGTGAATTTTTAACATCATCTGCTCTAAATGTATAGTATGCATCTTGTACTAAAAATGCTTCTGCTACACCTAAAACATCTAGCTCACTATAGCTATTTCCTTGTAAACCTCTATCTGCAAAGTCTGCAAACTCACCTGGAGCCCAAACCATCATATTATCATCACTGAAGTTTTTAAGAGCAGTTGCATTTAAAACCATATCTCTCTCATGTCCAGCATCTGCAGAGTTAGATATACTTACTGTTCCAACTAAAGTATTAGCATCTACATCACCAAAACCATTTAAGTTGATACCACTTACTCCATTTACAGGTGTTCCTAAATCAGCACATTTATTTGGAAGTGTTGGTGAAATTGGATCTGAAAATGCCATAGTTCCCATAACCATTCCATTAAATGTATAAGCATTTCTCCAACCAGTTCTACAGTTATCAAGAAGTTGATAATAATCCTCTGCTAATGTTTGTGTTTGTCCATGATAATTCATTGGTGTTTCATGTTGAGCCATACCATAGATTACTACATATCCAGCTTCTACCTCATCTTGAGATAGAGGAGCAATTTCAAGAAGTTGGTTATTATCTGCACTAGTATTCATTGTAATACTGTCTTTATATACACCATTACTAAGAATACCATCATTTGGCCAATTAGTTCTTAGAATGATTGAACCATCTGTTGTAGTTACTTTTCCATTAGCAATTTTAAATTTAAAAGTATCATAAGGTGTAAGGAAAATATTAAAATCCAGAACCTCTTTTGAAGCATGTTGCTCAAATAAAGCTACTTTAGCAATAGTTCCTTTATCTGTAATATTTCGTACAACAATTTCAGTTTCCCATCCACTAGCATCACCACTAGTAGCAAGATTCTTTTTTTGAGTAAATACTGGGTAAATTAAAGCATCACCCTTTAAATTTGCACTAAGCTCAAGAGCGCTAGCTGCTATTGTTGGTAGGTCATTAAGACTTTTATAAGTTGCCGCTGTTTTCATTCCATTATCATTGATTAATACCTGAAAGTTATTATCAGTTTCAAAAGCCATTGCCCCCGTAGAAATTACCGCTAGTGCCGCCACTGCTGATAACATTTTTTTTGCATACATTAAATCTCCTTGTTTTTTGATATGTTTGTATATACAAATGACCCAGATTGTTTTCTATCCATAAAATTTGACAGACTTAAATCTCGACATATTCATTATGAAGGTAATTCTACAAGAATTAATCTTATAATACACTTAGTCTTTAAAGTTAAATAGTAAAAAGAGTGCTTTTTATATGAAAACCTAACGATTTTAAAAAAAATTACTCAAATTAAAGGCAATAAGGGGGAAAGGCAATGATATAGGAGGGCAATGAGAGAGAAAAGCAATGAAGTGAATGAAGAGAGAGGGGCAAAAATAATAAAAATTGATACCCCAAACGGTGCTATATATTAGCTAAAAAATTTGTAATAAAACCCTTTGACACTTCTCAAAGCCACTCTGCTAATCGCCAACGACCCCTTTTTGACATCTTTTGAGAGTGTCGTCCCAGCTCCGATTATCACATCGTCCTCAATGGTCACAGGGGCTATCAACTGCACATCACTTCCCACAAATACATTTTTTCCGATGATGGTTTGATATTTATTTTTGCCGTCATAGTTGCATGTTATGACCCCCGCACCGATGTTTGTGCCTTCGTCGATGATTGAGTCACCAAGGTAGCTTAGGTGTCCCGCTTTTACCCCATTTAATGTCGATTTTTTGACCTCTACAAAATTTCCTATGTGAGTATTTATGATGTTTGATTTTGGTCGAATTCTTGCCATTGGACCAATCTGAGAATTTTTAATAACTGAATCATCCACGATAGAGTTTGTTTTAATAAGTGAATTTATAATTTTTGCCCCTCTCACCAAACTTACCCCATTTTCGATAATAGAAGTGCCATCAATCTCCACATTACTCTCAATATAAATCGTCTCAGGCAACCGCATCTCCACACCACTTAGCATAAATCTCTCTCTTATCTTGCGTTGCATAATCGTCTGACTATTTGCCAAATCCAGCTTAGAGTTCACCCCTTTAAAATTCTGCTCACTCACTATCAACGGCTCAATACTCAGCCCATCATTTTTTGCCAGTGAGATAATATCCGTCAAATAATATTCACTCGAAGCATTATTATTTTGAATTTGAGGCAAAAATTTATCCAGCACATTCTTATTAAAAAGATAAACTCCAGCATTTACAGTTTTGATTTTTTGCTCAATTTCTGTCGCATCTTTTTGCTCCACAATCCGCTGAACTTCACCATCTTCTATCACAACTCGCCCATAGCCTTGGGGGTTTTCCAGCTCAATCACACTCATCACAATATCGCTCTGAAAATTTGCAAACTTCAAAAGTTCCTCAGATTCAACCAACGGCATATCTCCATTTAAAATCAAAATTTTCTCATTTTTACACTCAATGCCCCTCACCGCTCCACCCGTTCCAGGGTAATTTTCCAAATCCTGCTCTACAAATTTTATATCCTTAAAATAACTCCCCATCGCCTCTTTGACCGCCTCACTTTGATGAGCCACCACCACAATAATATCATCACTAATCTCCTGCGATTCTTTAATACTATAATATAGCATCTCAAATCCTGATATTTTGTGTAAAACTTTTGGCAAAGATGACTTCATCCTTGTACCTTTTCCCGCCGCTAAAATTATTACTGAAATTGACATATTTTCTCCCTAGCTATTTTAAAATTATTTAGATTACTGCATACTCACCGATGATTTTGTTTAACTATTTTTTTAAGCTCATCTACATTATTGACCGCATTTTCATCATATTTGCTAAATCCCCAATTTACTAAAATATGTTTAATTCCCGCTTTTTGTGCTGAAATCATATCTTTTTCGCTATCACCTATCAATATAGTATCGGATTTTTCGATTTTTAACTCATCCATAGTTTTCAAAAGCATATCGGCTTGGGGTTTTGGATTTTTCACCATATCCGCCCCAATAACTCTAGTGAAATATTTATCTATTTTTAGATGATTTAAGATTTTATTTGCAAAAATTGAGGAAGCATTTGTAGCAATTGTGAGAGTATAATCTGGGTGCAACTCCTCTAATAAATTTTCGATTCCATTATAAATCTCAACTCCCACTACACAATTTTTTTCATAAAACTGGCAAAAAAGTTCCGTTTGATTCTCTGTAAAATGGTTTGAACCATAAAAAAATTCCGCTGGATTTATATGAGGATTATTGATATTTTCAAGTAAAATATCTTTTTCCAACTCTACTAAACCTATGTTTTTTCGCACATAATTTATGCTATTTGCAATCATTGTGCCACTGTTCACCACTGTTCCGTCCATATCAAAAATTATTAATTTCATTTCTTTCCTATTTTTTCTCTCATAATCATATCTTTTATTTCTTTTATTTATAATTAATCTTCAATTTTAAAAATTATTGTATAATATGCGAAATTAAAATTTAGAGGAGATTAATATGGGAATTCCTAGTGGATTTGAGCTTGTAATTATTGTTGCGATTATTTTATTGCTTTTTGGAGGTAAGAAGATTCCTGAACTTGCAAAAGGGTTAGGTCAAGGGATTAAAAACTTCAAAAGTGCTGTCAAAGATGACAAAGAGAAAGATGGTGAAAAGATTGAAGAGGTCAAAAAAGATACAACTTCTACAACTCCACCTGAAACAAAAAAAGCTTAATCTCAATACAGGTGCATTAAATTGCACCCTAAATAAAGGAATTTTGTGAAAAAAAAAGTTTATCAAATTTTAGAAAAATATATAGATGAAAAAATAATATTAGAAAAACCAAAAGATGCTAAGTTTGGGCATTTTGCAACTCCCATTGCATTTAGTCTAGCCAAAAAACTACGAAAATCCCCTATGATTATAGCCGATGAATTAGTTAATAAAATTATTGATGAGCCAAATTTCAAAGAGGTTACAGCGATTAAGGGGTTTGTAAATATCAAATTAAGCTCTGAATTTTTAGATGAATATAGCTCTTATGCCCTAAAAAATGAAAATAAATTTGGCAAAAGTGACAAAAATAAAAAAATATTATTAGAATATGTGAGTGCAAATCCCACAGGACCTTTGCATATTGGACACGCTAGAGGTGCAATTTTGGGCGATACTCTCTATCAAATTGCCCGGCATTTAGGGTACGAAATCACAAGTGAATATTATATAAATGATGCTGGAAATCAGATAGAAATGTTGGGAAATTCCGTTTTTTTAGTGGGACAAGAGGAGATTTTAAATCTTTCACCCCAGTTTCCTGATGAGTTTTATCGAGGTGAGTATATCAAAGATTTAGCTTCAAAAACTGCACAAAAATTTGGTGAAACAATTTTTGAAGATAAAAAAAATATAGAAAAAATATCTAATTTTGCAAAAGATGAGATGTTAGAATTGATTAAATTAAATCTCCAATCAGTAAATATTGAGTTTGATGGTTTTGTGAGCGAAAAAGAGATGTTTAAAAAATGGAATAACTCCTTGACCAAACTTGAAAAAAATTCTGCTGTTTATACAAAAGATGATAAATTGTGGCTAAAATCTAGTGAATGTGGGGATGAAAAAGATAGGGTAGTTGTGCGAGATAATGGGCAACCGACCTATTTAGCTGGAGATGTGATTTACCACGATGATAAATTTAAGCGAAATTATGACCAGTATATCAATATTTGGGGAGCTGACCACCACGGATATATCGCTAGAGTGAAATCAGCTATTAAATTTTTGGGTTATGATGAGAGTCAGCTTGAGGTGATTTTGTCTCAAATGGTTTCGCTTTTGAAAGATGGTGAACCATATAAGATGAGTAAGAGGGCTGGAAATTTTATTTTGATGAGTGATGTGGTGGATGAAGTGGGGAGTGATGCTTTGCGATTTATCTTTTTGACCAAAAAAAGTGATACTCATCTGGATTTTGATATTGAGATGCTCAAAAAAGAGGATAGCTCAAATCCCGTCTATTATATAAATTATGCTCATGCCCGAATTAATCAAGTGATAGCTAAAAGTGGCAAAAATATAGAGAGTTTGAGTGATGTAAAATTTAGTAGCCTAGATGAAAGTGCTGAAAATTTACTTTTTAATGCTTTACTTTTGCCTGAAGTTTTGGAAGATGTTTTTAACCAAAAAGCCCCTCAAAAATTGGCAGATTATCTAAAAACTCTTGCAGGAAGTTTGCATAAATTTTACAACTCTCACAAAGTTATAGGGGCAGATAATGAAGATGAGCTTCTAAAGCTTTTGGCAACAGTTGCAGTTTCTATTAGAGTTGGACTTAAGCTTATAGGAATTCAAGCAAAATATAAGATGTAGATTTACTACCCCAAACGGAAATTTTCGTTCGGGGCTTTTTAGCCTAAATATTTACAAAGAGATTAAATGATATTAACTGAAAATAAAATAGACAAAAAATTATTAAAAAGATTAAAGAAAATCGTTAGATTATATAGTGTCAAAGATGTGGAATTAGTAATAGTGGGGCAAAAAGAGATGAAAAGATTAAATCGAGAGTTTAGGGGTAAAAATTCCTCAACTGATGTTTTAAGTTTTCCACTCATTGAAACTCCGCACTCTCCACTCGGCTCAATTGTGATTTGTAAAAAATTTGTAAAAAATGGAGTTAAAAGATTTGGACACTCTAAAAATGATGAATTTACACTTCTGTTTATTCACGGATTTTTACACCTTTTAGGTTATGACCACGAAAAAGATGAAAAGATGAGACAAGAAGAGGAAAAAATTATAAAAAAATTTAATTTACCAGTAAGTTTAATTATAAGAAATGATTAAAGAGGTATTATTTGTATAGATGGAATGAAGAAAAAAATAGTATATTAAAGGCAACTAGAAAATTTAGTTTTGATGATGTAATAAAGGAAAATAATATGCAATATGATAAAGAAGAGCTGGAATTATTAGAATTTATCAAGAATGGAGATTTGGAGAAAATACCATTTAATAATCAAGAGATAAAATTAAGAGCAAGAGATACAAAAGAATATTTAGAAAAAAAGAATCAAATAATAATAGATATGAGACAATCAGATTTAGATTTTATAAAACAATGAGCAAATGATATAGGAATATCCTATCAAAATATAATTCAATTATTAATTCATAATTACACTCTTGGAAAAGTACAATTAAGTTTATAAAAAAGGTTAAAACATAATGGAAAACATAAATATCACGGTTAGTTGGTCGATTGATTTACACATTTTTATTTTTTGGCTCACTATAATTTTGGGGCTGGTTCTCATCACTTTCACATTTACTGTCAAAAATTTCACATCATTCTACAATAAACATCAGCTCTGGTTTCCGCAATACAATATCCTAATTGCAAGTATTGCTTTCACGGGAATCATCGTAATGGCGATGGAAAATTTTATGTTTGGGGTTTGGGTTTGGCTGATGATTTTCATCTGGCTCATACTTTTGGCGATGGCAATTAAACTCAAACTCGAAATCTACAAAATCACAAACGAAATAGCAACTCAAGAAAGATTTAGAAAAATCGCTAGATTCAAATATAGCCTAGATATGATTTTATTGTTTGCAACCTATTTAATTGTCTAAAATAAAATATGGCTTTTATTCAAATAGATAGGGATAATTATTTTCATAATTTAAATCAAATTCAAAAAAAACTTACAAATAAAAATTTGTTAATAGTGGTTTTGAAAGATGATGCTTATGGTCATAGTCTAAAATTGATGGCAAAAATTTCATATAAATGGGGCATTAAAGAGGCGATTGTACGAGATGAGATAGAAGCAAATATGATTAAAAATTATTTTGATAATATTCTAATCTTAGCCCCCAAACGGAAATTTAATTTATCTCAAAAAAACTTTTCAATTGCGATTAATTCATTAAAATTTTTAAAATCTGTACCAAAAGATGTGAAGATTGAGTTAAAAATAGATACAGGAATGCACCGAAATGGAATCTCTTTAGAGGAGTTACCAAAAGCTTTAGAGATAATTAAAAATAGAGATTTAAACTTTTTTGGATTTTTTACCCATTTTAGAGGTGCAGATGAACTCTCAAGTGAACTTTTTTGGCAACAAAAACTTTGGGAAAAAGCAAAAACAGATGTAATAAAATTTTGTAAAAAAAATAAAATCAAAACTCCACGATTTCACTCAAAAAATTCTGCGGCTATCTTTAGAAATAGCAAAAAAACAGATGAGTTTGTGAGGGCTGGAATTGCAATTTATGGTTATAGTGAAATGGATAAAAAACTATTTGGAGATTTAAATTTAAAACCAGTTTTATCTTTGTGGGCAGAAAAAATCTCTTCACGAACAATTTATAAAAATGAAAAAACTGGTTATGGTGGATTTTTTAAATCCAATAAAAAACAAAAAATTTCAACTTATGATTTAGGATATGCTGATGGACTTTTTAGAGTAGAACCCATAAAAACTTTGAAAATCAAAGATGGTAAAATTTTGGGTAAAGTTTCAATGGATTACATAATTTGTAACTCAACCAAAAAACAAATCTGCATTTTTGATGATGTGACATATTTCAAAAAAAGATTCAAAACCATAAGTTATGAGATTTTAGTTAAATTATCTCATAGAATCAAAAGAGTTCAAAAATGAATATTAAAGTTAATTTAAAAAATGAGGAGTTTTGATGAAAAAGATTTTGCTTTTATTTGCGATGAGTAGTTTTGTGTGTGCAGATAGTTATAAAAGCTTAACTCTCAAAAATGCAATTGAGATTGTGAAAAAAAAGAATTTAGAGATTAATATTGCTAAATTTGAGGAGCAGATAAAAATTTTTGATAAAAAAATCGCTTCTGGATATAGTTTTGGAAAGCTTGATTTGACTCAAAATATGATGAGAAGTAATGATTCTGGAAATGTTTTTGGGTTTAAGCTCAAAAATCGTGAGGCTACATTTAATGATTTTGGTTTTGATGAATTTTTAGGGCAGATGGGGGGACTTCCAGATAATGCAAATGAGTTATTAAATACCCAACCAAATAATCTAAATTTTCCCAATGCTAGAAATTTTTATGAAACAAAATTGACTTTTGAGTTGCCACTTTATACGGGTGGAAAATTATCAAGATATAGAAATATTGCCTCATCTATGCAGAAGTTGGCTATTTTGGATAGAGAAAAAATTGTATCGACCAAAATATACGAGGTCAAAAAAACTTTTTATGATATTTCACTTTTGAATAATTTTTACAAAAACTTGATGATTATAAAAAATAATATTGAGAAACTTGAAAATACTGTTCGTGAAATGTATGCTGAGGGTTATGCAAAGCAGATTGATATTTTGGAGGTTAAGGCAAAAAAAGCAAATGTTGTGCGAATGCTAAATGAGGTCAAAAGTAATCGAGAGTTGAGCTATCAGTTTCTAAATTTTTTGCTTGATTCAAATGTGGATTCGATAAAAGAGGGTTATGAAACTCCACCGCTTCCTCAGCATTCACTTAGTGAGATGTTGAAATCAAATATCGATATAGCAAAGGCAAAAACAGGGCTAAAAATTACAGACGATATGGTGGCTGTGCAAAAAAGTAACTTTAAGCCGATGGTTGGAATGTTTGCGGAATATGGCAGTAGTGATGATAATTTTTTAAATGAATTTACCCATAAGGATTTTTATACGATTGGTGTTCAGGTAAAAATAAATCTTTTTAATGGTATGATAGATAAAAATTCTTTGGAAAAAGCAAGAGTTACAAATCTCAAAACTGCCCAACAGGTGATATTGGCAAAAAAGGGGATAAAATTAAAAATTTCAAAAACCCTCACCGAGATAAAAAATTTTAATTTTCACATCGATAGCCTAAAAGAGGAGATTAAACTCTCCAAAAAGATTTATGAAAATTATCTGGGGCGATATAAAGAGAAACTGGTCTCGATAAATGATGTTATCATCAAACAATCGCAAGATATACAGCGAGTTTTAAAACTGTTAAAGATACAAAATAGCAGAAATCAAAAAATTTTCGAGTTAGAAAAAATAGCAAATAGAGGTGAATTATGAAGAAAATGATACTTATTTTGGCAATGAATGGGGTGCTTTTTGGGGCTGAATTGATACTTTCAGGTAGTGTGGTTTCGGATAATCAAAAGATGATTACGAGTCGATTTATGGGATTCATCAAAAATATTCAAGTGAGTGAGGGCGATATGGTCAAGCGGGGGCAACTGCTCTATGAGATTGATTCTAAGGATATTGATAGTGCAAAATCGCAGGTGGAGCTGACTATTGACCAAGCCAAACTAGCTTCACAGATGTACAAAAATCAGTATGATAATCTGCAGATAAATCTTAAAAGACACCAACGGCTATATAAAAAAGATATGGTTTCAAAGTTTGAGGTGGAGAATCTGGAGCTAAATTCTAAAAATCTTCAAACGATGCTATTGGTGTCAAAAAAGCAGATTGCCCAAGCCAAAGCGAAGCTTCAAGAGGTGATGAATCAATATAAATATCTCAAGATGAAAGCCCCAAATGATGGTGTGATAATTGCCAAAAATATTAAGGTGGGTGAGATGGCGATGCCAGGAATACCAGCTCTGGTACTTTCAGATTTGAGTGATATAAAAATCGTTACGGAGATTTCGGAGAGTAATCTCAAGGATATAAAAATTTCGCAAGAGGTTGAGGTGGAAGTGCCATCGATGGAGCTAAAATCAAAAGGTACTATCTCTGCAATTATCCCTAGCTCAAACCCAATGACCCATACTTTTAAGATTAAAGTCAAATTTGATTCGCAAGACAAAATGATTTATCCAGGAATGTATGCTACGGTCAAAATTAAATAGCAGATAGGGGTTCATTGCCCCTAACAACTATTTTAAAATTGATAAAAAAAGGTTTTTTATGAAACTTACAAAACTTTATGTACATAATTATAAAAGTTTTTATGATACTACAATTGAACTTGGTAAATTTAATATTGTGGTGGGTGAAAATAATAGTGGGAAGAGTAATCTGATTGATGTTTTGGAATTTATAAATATTGCTATGACTAAAGATATTCAAAGAGCGATTAATGATAAGGGTGGTTATGATAATATTAGAAATTATAACACAAAAGAAAATAAGGTTATTATTAGAGCTACTTTTGAAAAAAACGATAGTAAAAAAAGTAAATATTTTTTTTTAGGTAAAATGGGTTATGAAGGTTTATTACAAGGAGATGGAGAATTTACATTTTCTTTCTCTTTTTCCAAACAATATAGTATATTTTCCATCTATTTAAATATGGATTTTATAGCAACTACCAATGAACAATTAATTAGTGAATATCAAAAAAATAATCATAAAAATATTAAAAAATTAAAAACTAAAAATACAAAATTTATTATATCAAACAAAATAAATTTTAGTAATATTAATAGCACAAAACTTTTTATTGATTCTCAAGCTGATAGAAAATTTATCAAAGAAAATTTGTTTGGAATTCTACTCTATATAGGAATTTTAAGTGATAAAAATTTAACTATAAAAAAAGATAATTTCTCTAATTTTGATAATTATATCTCAACATATTATTTTAATACAGATATTATAAAAGATAAATCACATCAAGATAGTATTGTGGAATTAAAAAAAGATGGTTCAAATTTAGGGAAAAATTTATCATATATAAAAGAGGTAGATAAAAATCAATTTGAAATTATCTCAAACTCTCTTATCACTACAATTGACGAAATAGATGGAATAAATTTAATAGATTTACCAAGAAGTTATCCAATTTTTTTTCAGGAAAAAGAGCAGATACCTATTAATATAGTATCTGATGGCACAATTAATCTGTTAGCAACCATAACAGCATTAGAGCAACCTAGAAATAAAAATTCTCTTTTAGTTTTTGAAGAACCTGAAAGGCATCTACATTTAAAAGCGGTAAATTATATGTTAAGATGTTTTAGAGCAAGTGATAAACAGATTTTAATCACAACTCACTCAAGCGAAATTTTAAAACTTGCAGAGCTATATGAGATAATTTTTATTTACCGTGATAGTGATGGAGATACTCAATCAATGAGGGCAGATGAAATACCTGATTTGAAAGGAAGAATGAAGCGACTTTCCTATGAGCGAGATTTAACACTTGATGAGTTAATTAATTGTGATATGGTAGGCAATTTTGAATGAAAAAAAATAGATATAAAAAGGTATCACTTCAAAATGAAACAATTTTATTAATCGTGGAAAATAGTGAAGTAGCTTTTTTTAATCAATATTTCAAACAATTTCTAGAAGAGAATCATCAAATAAAAATTATCTGTAAATCCTCTGGAAGTGGCAATAAATGTGAAATTACCAATTTTGATAAAATGTCAAAAATCATAAATGAATCTATTGAAATTTATAAATTCAAAGCAGTTTTTTTAATGATAGATTTAGATTCTCAATGTTTTTCAAGACAAAATAATCATAATTGTTTGCTAGAATTTCTAAAAGATTATACCCCCAAATATAAAATCAAAAAAGAGTTAAAAGATAAGTTTTATCTTTTTGTGGTTTGTAATGAGATAGAAAGTTGGTTTTTAACAATTGATAGCGATAAAAAACACACTAATAACCCTCACGAAAATCATAAAAAAGAGCTAATGAAACTTTTAAAAGTTTCTACTGAACCTCAAATTATAGAAAAAATGATAATAAATCTCAATAGAAAAAAATTCAAATTAGACTTTGATAAAAATCAATCCTTAACACATTTTATCAAAAAGCTAAATCAATATTACACCAACTAATTTTTCATTGCCTACTCATCTGGCTCATTGCCCCTAACGGCTACCATATCATTTAAGATTTTTCATTTTTTACTTCATTATTATTTATATTTAAAATTATTTTAATATTTTTATGCTAAAATTTTTGCAAATAAATTTAAAAGGGAAAATATGAAACTTCTAACGGTTTTATTATCAATCTGCTTACTTTACACTTCAACTTTTGCCAAAACCTATGCCTACAAACATAGTGACTTCGCAATATCAACCATCTATGAGTTAAAAAAACAATATCCAGATGCTATATTTTTGGGAGTAAATTTAGAACAATACAATGAATATGCCCAAAAGGGAAAAATTGTCAACTATAAGGGCAAAAATTTAATCTGGATAGATTACAAAAATCTCAAACAAGACAACATCCAATTAGAGGAGTTTAAGCCAACATATAACGATAATAAAACTCCACAATACTCAAAATCCTTCATCTTGACTGACGGCATCTTTGATGGAGAAATGTCAAAAGAGGGCTTTTTCATTTTTCTAGTGGGTGTGGGTGTGATTGTTTTCGCCGTCTTGATTATTAATGGATTATTGATACTAGTAGATGTCGTAAGAAGTGATGAAAAACTTGATAAATGGTTCGAGATAGGTACAACAGGCTCATATTTCTCCTACACAAAAAAAGATACTGAACTCGAAAAAAGCAGTATGTATGGGGGATTAGTATTATCCACAGGTTTAAGAAAATCAGGCGGCGGAGGGATTGGTTTCATCTGCGAACTAGGACATCTCGACCTATCTTTAGGTGACGAATCCACCCTTGCAAAACGATATTATGGAGCTTATGCGATGGCTGGGGCAACTTTTCGACACTATTTTGGCAAAAGCAACACCAATTTTCATCTGGATTTTATGGCAGGAAAAAGCGATTTAGAATATGTAGATGTGATGGGAGTTATACGAGGCGGTTTCAATTTCCAGCTTTTCGACTATGGATTTTTGGATTTTAATGTCGGTCTAAACTATCTAGGTCTCAAAGAATTAACCTACGGCTACATAAAAGATGACCAAATCGACGAAAGCTACAATGTAATCTACGGAATGGGGCTAGGATATAGCTTTTAATTAATAAATTAGCTCCAAATTTTTGGGGCTTCAAAACGGCAAATAAACTTTTTCGCACATCTCTTTATATTCCTCTTTTAATTTGCTGTCAATTGTGATTCCCCCACCACTTTTATATCTCAAATCTTCGCCATCTTTCTCTAAAAATCGAATCATCACCGCACTATCTAAATTTTTTCCATCATATACTCCAAAAACTCCCGTGAAAAATCCCCTCTCGTACCCCTCCACTTTCTCTATGATTTTGCAAGTGCTTAATTTTGGAGTCCCCGTAATCGACCCTGCTGGTAGCAAATTTGTAACTATTTTACCCAATCTGTCGTGCCAATTTTTCCCTAACTCCGCCGTGATTTTTGAGCTAACTTGAAATAAACTATTTTTGCCATTTTTGACCTTGTCAATATATCTAAACTTCTCAACTTTCACATTTTTTGCAATTTTGGATAAATCATTTCTCAGCAAATCCACCACCATTGTGTGTTCGGCTAACTCTTTGGGATTGTTTAAAATCACTTTTTTGGCTTTAGGTACACGAGCCGATATTGTCCCCTTCATCGGATAAGTTCTGATTTGGTTATTTTTGATTTTTATAAATCTCTCAGGCGAAAAACAGACAAATTTATCAAAAAACTTCAATTTAAATTTGGCGGTGGCACAACAATAAACCTCATCTAATGTTAAATTTGTAGAAATCTGGGTAGCAAATGTGAGATTCAAAAGATAACTATTTCCATTTTTCATATTCCATTGCACTTTTTTAAAAGCTTTTGCATATCGTTTTTTTGAGATATATTTACACCTAAAATCATAATTTTTCATATTTCGGTTGGGGGACTTTAAGCCAAAACTGTATTTGACATCTTCATCAAGTGAGGTAAGTGGAGCGATGAAATAATTTTGCATTTTGTAATCTATCACAAACAAAATCGGCTCTCGTCTTTTGCCAAAAAAGTTTAGTTTTTTTTTATCTCTAATTTTGAGTTCAATTTTTCTCTTTTTAGCGATATTATAACATATTTATTGTAAAATTATTTAAAAAATAGAATTAGGGGAAAATATGAATTTTGTAGAAACACGTGGCAATGATGGTGTCAAAAATCAAGAGGTTAAGTTTTCGGAGGCGATTTTGAATCCGAGTGCGAGTTTTGGTGGATTGTATGTGCCTAAAAGTTTGCCGAATTTGGATTTAGAGTCATTAAATACTTTGGTAAATTTGAGTTATAAAGAGTTGACTTTGAAGATTTTGGAACTTTTTGAGGTCGATATTGATAGGGCAGATTTGGAGGATGCAGTGAGTCGTTATGATAAATTTGATGATGCAGATGAGCCATTGCCTTTGACGAAAATCAGTAAAAATATGTTTGTCAGTGAGCTTTATCATGGTCCAACAAGGGCTTTTAAAGATATGGCATTGCAACCTTTTGGACATATTATCTCTGCTTTGGCTCAAAAAAAGGGGGAGGAGTATCTGATTTTGGCAGCGACTAGTGGTGATACTGGCCCCGCAACGCTCGATTCTTTTAGTGATGAAAAGGGTGTGAGAGTGGTTTGTATCTATCCTGAAAAGGGGACGAGTGATGTTCAGCGACTTCAAATGGTCACAAGTGAGGGCAAAAATCTAAAGGTTATTGGGATTGAGGGAAATTTTGATGATGCTCAAGCTGCTTTAAAATCTTTGCTAAAGTCTAAAAGTTTTAATGAAAAATTGGCAAAAAAAGATATAAAACTTAGTGCTGCAAACTCTGTAAATTTTGGTAGAATTATTTTTCAAATCATCTATCACATAAAATCATATTTAGATTTAATCGCCAAAAATGAGCTAAAAAATGGTGAAAAATTTTATATTATTGTACCGAGTGGAAATTTTGGAAATGCTTTGGGGGCTTATTATGCTAAAAAAATGGGATTGCCAGTTGAAAAAATCATAATAGCTTCAAATGAAAACAATGTTTTGACTCAGCTTATCAATGATGGAAATTACGATATTAAAGATAAAGAGTTGATTCTCACGACCTCTCCAGCAATGGATATTTTGAAATCATCAAATGTTGAGCGAATTTTGTTTGATATGTTTGGCGGTGAGAAAACTCGTGAGCTGATGGAATCTTTGGATAAAAATGGTGGTTATAAATTGACATCTGATGAGTTGGTGGAGTTGCAGAAGCATTTTGTGGCGACCTATTCGCAAGAGAAAAAGGTCAAGGAGTCCATCAAAAAATCTATCCAAAATGATGATTATATCATAGACCCACACACCGCTACTTCGATAAAGGCTTATGAGGAGCTTCGTGAGAAAAATTTAAAAACGGTGATTTGCTCGACGGCGGAGTGGACAAAATTTGCAACTACAGTGGCGAATACAATTTGTGATGATAATATTACGGATGATTTGGAGGCTTTGGATTTTATCTCTTCGGTGCTAGATGTGGAAATTCCGCAAATGATACTGGAACTTTTTGATAAAAAAATTCAACATCCATTAGTGATTAATAAAAATAAAATTGAAGATGAAATTTTTAGATTTTTAGACTAAAAATTAATAGATTAGTGGAGTGGAATCCGAAGTTTTGGATGACAAAAAATTCCACTCCAAACAAAGCCGAAGCTGGGCATAATTTTACCTAAAAATAGTTAAAATTATGCTTAGTTTTGGACAATAATCTTTTAAAATTTATGCCTATCCGATGAGATTTTTTATTGAGTTTCTATTCCTAAAATAAAAAATCGGTGAGGGGACTGAAGTATAATTTAGAAGTTACTTTTTACTTATATTAATCTTAAGATAAGGCTTTTATAAAATATTTTTACTACTTTTTTACT
>JAOZPA010000029.1 GCA_029932985.1 Campylobacterales bacterium | reverse complement strand
TATGTGAAATATTAGCAACAATATTAAATCCACTGCTTAAACTATCTAAAGTAATCGGAGTTACCCCCGTGATAAACATCTTTTGTATCGTTCCAGTTTGAGTTGCCCCCTTTAACACCTCATAAAAACTTCGTACAAACCCACCCTTGCTCACCACCTTCAAAAACTCATCCATATTGTGAGCCAAAATTGCATTTGCAAACTGGTCATATTCATCTATCAACAGATATATTTTATCATCTTCAATCACATCAAAAAAATGTTTTATCAACTCCGAAGGACTCTTGATGCTTCTAAGCCCTTTTGTATATTCTCTATAACCATATCTTACAAAATATCGATGAACCGCAGAATTTATATTATCTCTAAAAGCTTTATAAATAGTTTCCATCCCATCATCAGTATTAATCCCCGAAAACTCCATAAACAAAATTCGATAACCATTTTTCATAGCCGTTGGATTTTTCCCAATATAGGTATCCCCAAACATCGCCTCAAACTCATCTGCAGAATTTTCATCATAATAATACTGCAAAGTCGATAAAAACAGCGACTTTCCAAACCGCCGAGGTCTCAAAAATATCACAAAATCTTCACTCAAATTCTCCAAAGTTTCAATATGCTTAGTTTTATCCATATAGATGTAATCATTATTAATCTTTATCTTTCTAAAGTTACTATTGCCATAAATTATTTTTTTCATCTCTTTACCCTTTTAGTTAATTTGTATGGTTCGTTTATTTTTCTTTTCTAACCATCTCTATAATTTCATTTTTGACAAATTGCAAATTTTTATATACTTTTTTTAATTTTTCTATATCGGTAATATCAAAACTTTTAGATACAAAATATTGGTATTTATCAACTCCTAATTTTTCCAAAATTACAAATCTCCAACTTTCACCAATTATAAAAGCTCCTCTAATAGTTGTGGTTTTATTTAACTCCACCGCTGAAATCATCTCAGCCAAAAGTTGAGGTTCGGGGTCACTCGTCTTTTTACTTTTTTTAAACTCTTGAATGAAAAAATAGGGTTTTTTAGCTCGTTTAATTCCACTAGAAACCATAAAATCAGTTTCACCACTAAAAATAAATTTATCAGTTTTATAAGTCAAAGGAGCTTCAAAAAAATTTCTGATTTCATCTTCTCTCATAAAAAAATCTACCCTATTTATTAATGGAATAATAAAATTAGCTTTCAAATCCTCTTCATAATAATCAAAAATCAAATCCTCATTTTTATCAAGCAACTTTTGCAAAAAATCTTCTGTCTCTATCCCTATTTCATATTCAAAATCAAACCACTCTTTAAAAATAGTTCGTTTATAAATTTGTTTAATATCCACCAACTCTTCTAATTGAATTTCACCAATTTGACTAAAATAATAAGTTTTAACTTCAGGAATTTTAACCTTAATCCCCTTTAATTTTAAAATTTCTTTTTCTAATTCCTTATTCCTTTTTAATAACTCTTTATTTGTCATAATTTACTCCTAATTATTTTTTAAATATTATAGCACAAAAGGTTTAATTGCCCCAAACGGAAATTTGTTTTTTTTATGCCTTGAACTCGTTAGAGGTTCTCAAAAAAAAAATTTCCCTCGCGGGGCGAGAGCTTTATCTACAATTAACCCTTTTTGTGGTATAATGTCTCCTATTACCATAGCAAAATGGTCAAAATTCAAAAATTACTGTCCCCGAACACACAACACATAAAGATCAACCGACTTATCGTAGTAACCGTCATAGCCATACAAAAAATCGAAAATCCAAGCACTAGAAGAGCCAATTAAGCTTGAAGTCCAAAAATAAGAATATTTGGCTAAATTCTCTATAAACTCTTTTTTGATAAAATGATAATGCCCCTTTGAATTTTTTAATCTTCTGTGTTTATTTTTATCAAACCATCCACTAACCCAAGGTACATTTAATTTAATATTTCCAAGTTTTACCAACTCATTTTTTGTAGGCAATCGCCAATTATCATATCCACCTAAACTCAAATTACGGCAATATTTTTTCCCATCTTTCCAAGTGTATTCTTTTGTAAAAGGTTTATCATTTTGATACATCAAACCATCTATAATTGTGATACCTTTTAAAGAGTGTGATTTGGTAGGTGTATCTAATTTGGTGCGATTTAATCGCACCCTACGGTCTAACTTCATATCTATTTTGGTATCTTTTTGCAAATCTATCTTTCCACTTTTAGTGTAGTAGCCTTTTTTTGATACTTCTATTTTATAGATTCCCTTTTTTAGCATAATTCCATCTTGATAAGAGATAGAGGAGTTTAAAAATTTCACGGTTGCATTTTTAGGAGTAATATTTATAATCAGAGAAAACGATGTGGGGGCTTTATTTGAAAAACTAAAAATAGAATCCTTTTGAGTTATTTGCTCGGGAATTGTGAAATAAAAATCTCCAATAGTTCCATTGTTTAAATATGGCATCTGTTTTTGGCGACTTTCTTCATAAACTGCTTTTCTAATTTCATGAAAAAAATCTCTTTGATTTAGAGGTGCATCCATAAATTTTAAAAAATATTTTGTAAAAAGTCCATTCTTGCCTTTTGAGTTATCACTTGCAGACTCGCCTGAATCGGTGGCATAAGCGATTAGAGTTCCTTTGGCATTACTCATAGGAGCAAGTCCACCAAGTCCTCTTTTGAATGGATTATTTCTACAAGCATCCAAAATCACAAAATTTAGCCTTGTTCGTCCGCTTTTCATCTTATCCACCACTCTATCAACAGAGAGTGCATCATATTTTATATCTACCTGCTCTTTTAATTCTAGTTCAACGGGGATAAGATAGTTTTTTTTCTCCACCTCCACACCATGACCTGCAAAATAGAAAAGCCCAATAGAAGCACTTTGGAGTTTGATACTAAATTTATCAACAGCTTTATCTAACTTTTTCTGATTAGCATTTTCAAGATAGAGAACCTCAAAACCTTTTTGCTTTAATTTATCTCGCATATCACGAGAATCATTAATCGGATTCTTCAAAATAGAAAAATTTCTATAATCCCGATTCCCCACCACCAAAGCCACTCTTTTTTCAGACTTCATTTGCCTTATTATCTTTCTCTCATCGGCTTGTAAAATGGCGGTTGCCAAACACAAAACCATCACACTAATCCAAAACTTCATCTGCTCTCCTTTAAATAAAAATCTTTTTTATTTTACCATAATTTTTAGAAATTATATGAGATATGATTTTTAAAGCTTTATTAAAGCAAGACTATTATAATATCTATTCTCAAATTTAAGAAAAAGGAGATAGTATGAATTTACAAGATAGTAAATTTCAAAAACAACCTAAGGTTGAACAGGGTTATGATGATGGTTTTTATGAGGAGAGGATAGAGCGGAGTAGTAGTGAATTATCGGCTTTTATCAAGCAAACTTATCAGCTTTTTGCGGCATCTTTGGTTGCTGGGGCTGCTGGGGCTTATGTGGGTGTTGGAATTTCACATATAATTTCTGGGTCGATTTTTATCATCTCCATTGCTTGGATTATTGGTGGAGTTTGGGGGCTAAATGCGGTTAAACATAAAGCTGGGATAAATGTAATTGCATTGTTTCTTTTCACATTTGTAGGTGGGATTATCTTAGGACCACTTCTGACTCATGTGATTGGAATGAATGGCGGAGCGGGATTGGTAGCAAAAGCTTTCATCTCTTCATCGGTTTTATTTGGCGGACTTAGCTTGTATGCGATGAACTCAAAAGCGGATTTTAGCTCTTGGGGCAAACCACTTATGATTGCACTTTTGATTACGATTGGAATTTCGCTAGTAAATATGTTTATTTTCCAAAGCCCGATAATGCATGTTGTGATTTTGGGTGTGATGTTGATGATTTTTAGTGCATTGGTACTTTATGACACTCAAGCGATAATTCGTGGTGAAGTTGAAACTCCAATTGATGGGGCGATTATGCTTTATCTTGATTTTTTAAATATTTTTATGATTATTTTGCAATTTTTCGGAATAGCTGGTGGCGACGACTAAAAAAGGGCGGGTTAAATCCCGTCACCTCTACCGAGTGATAGATGCAAATTTAAATCGCCTAAAAGAGGGGATTCGAGTTTGTGAAGATATAGAGAGATATGTTTTTAACAATGGCAAATTAGCCAAAAATCTTAAAAACCTACGACACCGAGCAAAATACAAAAACTTTGACAAACTTCTAAGTGCTAGAGATATTATCAATGACCCCCTAAAATCTACAACCAAAAGCGAAAAAAGTCGAACCGATATAAAAAGCATTCAATTAGCAAACTACAAACGAGCAACCGAGAGTTGCCGAGTGCTAGAGGAGTTTTTTAAGATAATAGATATTAAATACTCTGCGATTTTTAAAAATATCAGGTATGAACTCTATAATTTAGAAAAAAGCATATAGACTCATTGGTTTTAAAATGCTTCACCAATACTAATATTTATCCTAAAATCGTTTTCATCTTCTGGAAAACCAATATCTAATCGAATTCCGCCAAT
The DNA here is from genome assembly GCA_029932985.1 of Campylobacterales bacterium. Classification (GTDB taxonomy): domain Bacteria; phylum Campylobacterota; class Campylobacteria; order Campylobacterales; family JAOZPA01; genus JAOZPA01. The sequence goes on along the minus strand of JAOZPA010000029.1, from coordinate 17,281 downwards.
TATAGTTTTGTATCTCATCCCAAAACCTTGACTATCATAAAATTTACTTTTGAAACTGTATGGGTTGTCATTTAACATCGATGAATCCCAAAATAGGGCAAGGGTGAGATTTTTGGTGGTGAGGTAGCGGATTTCATAGAGAGTATCGACCAATGTCAAGCCACCATAAGGATTTCCCTCATCGTCTAAATCGCCTAATAATCGGTATTTGTAACCTCGATTTGTGGATGCTCCGCCTGTGTAAAAGTGTTTGAAAATTGGTACAGCGGAGTCAATCGTCCCCAAACGGATTTTGAAAGCTCCCGTAAATCTATCTATGGTTTTGATGGCTCTAAATTCTGAAAGAGTTTTTAGATACTCAATCTGTGAGCCTATCTGTTTTTTTGAATTTTCGATATAAAATGAGGCAAGATAGCCATTTTTTGCATCCATTTTTGAGTCTCGTTTATCCCATAAAATTCTATAAAAAGCGGAACTGATAAAATAATTATCATCTTCATAGATAGCCATCTTGCTATCTATCAAATTTTTTTCCAGTTTCCAACCAAAAAAATGGTTTAATTTTTTCCAATTTTTTCCAAAAGTGATGATATTTTCTAGTTTTTTCTCATTATAACTTTCATATCTTTTATTTTCATATTTGATACGGTTTTCAAACGAAATCTCTTGCAAAATTGGAACATCGATGAGGGGATTGAAATATCTATTGTAAAATTCATAACCCTTTTGAGTGGCTTTGACTCCAACCTCAAATTTTTTCAAATTTCCAAAAAAGTTTCTATTTTCCCAGCTTGTCCCACCTCGAATCCCCTCATCGGTGCTAAAGCCAACAAAACTTTTAAAAATCTTATTTTTGCCCTCCTTAACCTCAATCAAAATTGGAACTATACTGCTATTTTTATCCAGATTTGGGTCAATTAAAATTTCACCAAAAACACCATAATTGTAAATCCCCTCATAAGTTGTCTCAATCTTGCGAATATCAAAAATTTCACCATCTTTATAATCTATCTTTTTCCTAATAAATTTCTCAGATATATTTGTGGCATTTTTGATGGTTGTTTTGCCCATAAAACATTGCTGATTTTTTTCTATCTCATACTCAATATCCACCACATAATCTTCAATATCTATAAAAGCTTTCGCCTCAAAACTATGTTTAGCAAACCCCTTTTCATTGAGATACCTGATGATTTTATTTTTGGAATTAGTGAAATTTTTGGTTTGAAAAACTGCACCCTCTTTCAACTCTATCAATTTTTTAAACTCATCATCAAGCTTAATAGATTTTATTTTTATAGGTTCATTTTTCAAAATTTTCAAAAAAATAGTTGAACTATTTGTATCTGATGAAATTTTAGCCCGATAATAACCCATCGAATTTGCATAAAGTTTCAATTTTTTCTCAAACTTTGGAATTTGAGCCGATTCAAACTTAGGGTCTTTTTGCCAAAATTTATAAAATGACGGATAACTCACACCAATAATTTTTAAAAGAGTCGATTTGCTAAAATCCCCTAAAATTACCGTATCATCCCCCACAAATTTAATCTCATCAAACTCTTTTCCATCAAGCCACATCACTAAAACTATGACAAATAAAATAATTTTTTTCATAAAAATAATTAACCTCTTAATTGATTTGTAATATCTCCAGCTCCAAATCCCACAATCAAACCTTTTTTATAAGATTTTAAAATTTGATTATCTTTGATTAAATTTATACCATTGTCTTTCACAATTTTTTGAGCTAAGATGGGGTTATATTTTTGAAAAAGAGTTTCAAAATCTATCTCTTGCATCTGCTCCCCAACATTCCAAACGGGCAAAATTACAAGATTATCAACTCCCTCAAAACACTCAATAAATCCATCTAAATTATCAAGAGTTCTCGAAAATTTATGCGGTTGCCAAATAGCGGTGAGGGGTCTGATGTCTAAAAGTTTTGAATAGGTTTGAACTGATTCTAAAGTTACTTTTATCTCCGTTGGGTGGTGAGCATAGTCATCAATTATCACTAAATCATCTTTGACCTCAACGACATCAAATCGTTTTTTTATGCCCAAATAATTTTTTAAATTTTCACGAATTGTCTCTATATCTGAAAACTCCATCGCCCCCAAAATCGCCAATGAAGCATCAAGTGCAATATGCTCACCAATCCCCCAAACCTCAAAAGTTCCCAGATTTTTAAGCTCAAATGTGGTAAAGGGTTGATTATTTTTGATGATGGTTTGGATATTTTGAATATCAATGCTGGGATAGAGCCAAATCGCCTCAATGTCAAGATTTTTCAGATAATCATCTTCGCCATTCAAAACCCGAATTTTTGCCGAAGTTATGAACTTTTTGTAGCAATTATAAAACTCATCATAATTGTAATTATAATACTCCATGTGTTCAGGTTCACAATTTGTAACAATCGCCACATAAGGGTTTGAATTTAGAAAACTTGCATCACTTTCATCCGCCTCAAACACCATCAAATCACTATTTTTGGAGTATCGCATATTGGATTTGAACTGCTTACTTTCAGCCCCAATAAGCATCGACTTATCGATAATCGACCCCAACATCGCACTTGTGGTGCTTTTGCCATGAGCCCCCGCAACCGCCAAAACTTTTTTGTTTTTGAGAATCCACTTCAAAGCATTCTTTCGTGAATTCACCTCAATCTTTTGCTTTTTTGCCTCTATCATCTCGATATTTGTATCTTTGACCACCGCAGAATAAACCACTATATCTTGATTTTTTATCGCCTCTTTTGAGTGTGGAATATTTACCGTTATCCCCTCCGATTTTAGTTCATCTGTCAAACTAGAACTCTGCATATCCGAACCACTAATCTCATAACCCTCTTTTTGCAAAAATCTAGCCAAAGCCGAGAGTCCAATCCCACCAATCCCTATAAAGTGTACTTTTCTCAATCCAGTCCTTTTTGTGTAAATCAACTGCTATTATAGCATATTTATCTATTGTGGATTAGGCGAGTTTTGGGTTAGTGCTTTTTGGTCATAGTTTCTAGCAATTTTTGATATGAAAAATCCAGTGTTTTATGAATATCCAAAAGGTTTTTATCCTCTTTGACTTTTTTGTAATTTACATATTTTTCTATTCCAAAGTGAATTTTTATCTCTATCAACATCGCATTTGTGAGTCGCAGAAGATGGTAGATATTATTTGTAGAGATTTTATTACTTTGTGGGATTGAGCTATTTGTGATATTTAAATTTGCTCGTTTTTGGATTTTTTGGATTATATCGATAAGTTCTAGTGATTTTTCAAACAGCATAGATTTAGTTACAATTATTTTATCATTTTTCAGTGAGAGATTAGTTTCTGTTTTGAGATATGAAACTATCAAATCCACCTCTTTATCAATTTTGACAGTGAGTCGAAAAAGCTCATTTGGGTTAGAATATTGTGGTAAGATGGTGTTGAATTGGTTTGAAAGCATCCATAGATTAGAATAAACATTGGCAAGAGTTTTCTCTTTATAAATTTTTTTATCCACACGGGTATTCCACGATTTGCCATAAGATATTTTACAATTTTTCAAAATCAAACTCAACTCATCATCAATTCTCAAAAGCATATCATAGAGTTGATTTATGGATATATCTGTGATTGGAGTGATGGGAATGCTTGATGGTTTTAGCCCCTCATATTCTCGTATTTTTTGAATTTTTTCAAAATTCTCAACTATTTTTTGATAGATAAAGATAGTTTTATTGGAAAAAATCTTTGGTGGCTCTTTGGCATCCACTTTAATACCTTTAAACTCTTTGTAGAGATTCAGTTTTTGAATGAGAAAATGGCTCAAACTATAAAGTTCATTTGTAGTTTTATTTAGAGAATTAGAGTTATATTGGATAATTTCTTGACCAAATTTAAATTCAGGTATTAGATGTAAAGCATAATTTAGATTTCTCACAATCTCATTTGAGGTTCTATTTTCACTATTTTTTACCTTTTTAACCTCAAAATATCTCTCAATTCCCAATCTATTTTTGATTCGCTGAAGTTGAGCAATAATTTTTTTTTCATAACAATAAACCTCTGTGGAAGTTATAACTCTTTGTGGAATTGGCAAAACCTCAACCTCATCTAACCATAAATTTTTTTGAGCTATGCTAATTTTTTGAAGAAGCTTATTTGCCTCATATAGAGAATGATTTGGATGAAGAGTTTTGTTTATGATACTTTTTGGAATTTTTTTATGAATATTTTGGGACTTTTGCAAAAACTCAATAATCTTCACAATCTTCACACTTTTTTCATACACATCATTTGGGGTGAACCCTCGAACCCCCAACAGCGGGTCAATGGAGAGTGAAATAGTATTTAAAATTTCATAAAGAGTTGTGCTATTATCATTTAAAAGCTCCATATCAAGTAGAGTGCTTTTCTTTTTAATTAGCAGATTGACCTCATCATTTAAACGATTGAGAATTAAAAAAAGATGCTCTTTTGTAATTTTCCGTGAGGGGCATAGAGGAATAGTAATCTCACCAAAATGTTTAATCTTCCTAAATTTATTAATCTTTTCTAAAATCTCAATAGACTTTTGGAGAATATGTCGGGGTTCATTTGCATTTTGATAGATAATTTTGGCAAAAGGAAGAGTTATCATCTCTTGATTTCGCAAATATATGATATTTTTTTTGAGTGCAAAAACAGACTTATACAAATTTTGTTGATATTCCATCCCAAAAATAGAGGTTAGGGGAATAAAAGATAGTAGGAAAATCTTAGGTAGTAAATTTTTGTAATTATAAATGAGGAAGCTCCATAAATTTTTTTTATAATTATATCATAATAGATTAATATTTACATCAAATAAGCTTTTTAGGTATTTTATGGTAAAATTTTTAAAAATTATTTCTAAAAATATGGGGTATGAATGGCTGAAAATCTACTAGACAAAACGGAGAATATATCGGAAATTGATATTGAAGATACCTTGAAAAAGAGTTATCTTGATTATTCGATGAGTGTAATTGTGGGACGAGCGCTTCCTGATGCGAGAGATGGTTTGAAGCCAGTTCATAGGAGAATTTTGTATGCGATGCATAATCTAAATTTAACTCCAAAATCTCCGTATAAAAAGTCGGCTAGAATCGTGGGTGATTGTTTGGTTGCTGGTTCTTTGGTTTCTACCAAAAGAGGGCTTGTGGCAATTGAGGATGTTGAAGTTGGTGATGAAGTTTTTACTCAAAAGGGTTTAAAAAATGTCACCGAGCTTTTTTATCAACCGCCTCAACCGCTATTAAAGGTAACTTCTGAAGTTAATATTTTTGAAAATAGTGTCACTGAGGGGCATAAATTTAAAATTTTTAATGAGGATTTGACATACTCTTTTAAGGAATCAAAAAAGCTAACGACTGATGATTATTTGATAATGCAACCATCTTTAATGGATATGAAAGATGATTATTCCAAAGATGAAACTTATGCTTTGGGTATGTTTATGAGTGATGGGAATATTGATAGAGATAGAGATTTAAATTATCTGAATTTCAATAATAGTGAAAAAAATATTTTGGAATATATAAAAGAGATTTTTCAAGTTTCAAATAAAATTAAAAAGACAAAAACTACCAATACTCTAACAATTTCAAGCAAGAAAAAATCAAAAACTTTTTTAGATAAATTTGATATTAGCTATAAATATAGTTACAATATTGATATAAATAAAACTATAATGTGTTTTTCAAATAAATCTATATTATCATTTTTAAGTGGATTTATTGATGGCGATGGTTTTATCCGAAAAGATGGCACAAATGAGATAGTTATCACTTCTGTATCTCTGAAATTCTTAAAAAAACTCTCTATTTTACTTTTTGATAGATTTGGAGTTGTAGCTCAAATAATCAAAGCAGGAAGTGCAGGAGAGAAAAACACAATTGAAGATAGAGAGATAGTTGCAAATCATAATAGTTATAATTTAACTTTTACTGGTTCAAATGCCTATTTTTTCAAAGAGAGATTAAATCTACTTAATCAAAAGAAAAAAGAGAGATTAGAAGATTTTAAAATCTCCAATTCTCCAAGCCTAACAAGTTATCTTCCCTATTTTGGCAAAAAAATATTTGATATTTTCTCAAAAAAACATTTAGGGGCTGGTTGGTATAAAGATGAAAAGGGCAAAAAATTTAGATTAGGCATAAAATACCCTAACAGCTCAAAAATTAGATATGCCAAAGAGTTATCAGATAATATCAAAATCTATTCAGATAGTGTTCAAGAGTTAAATATCTTAGATAAATTGAAAAAATTAGATAAAAATCTATATGAACATTTGAAATATATTATTGATAATAAAATAAGATTTGTCAAAATTGCAACTGTTGAAAAAGTAGCCGATGAGATAACTTATGATTTCACGGTTGAAGATGTTCATGAGTTTTTTGTCAATGGAACTATCAATTTGAATTGTATTGGGAAGTATCATCCACATGGTGATAATTCCGTTTATGATGCACTTGTAAGGTTAGCTCAACCATTCTCAATGAGAGCTCCAATCGTTGATGGTCAAGGAAACTTCGGTTCAGTTGATGGTGATAATGCGGCAGCGATGAGATATTGCGTTGTTGGAAATAGTAGAATTAAAACCAATAATGGTCTTACAAAAATAGAAGATTTGGTAAAAGATACTGAATTAAGTAGTGAGAACGATTTGGCAATCGATGTTTTATCTATGGGTAAAAAAAGAAATAAAACTTCTAAATTTTTCAACTCTGGAATTCATGAAATTTATGAACTTCAAACAAAAGAGGGTTTTAAAATAAGTGGAAGTTCAAATCATTTAGTTTTGACTCTAACAGCGGATAAAAATCAAAAACCAATTTATAATTGGAAAACTCTAAAAAATATAACGAGTGAAGACAAAATTATTATTGATAGAAGTGAAACTATTATTGATGATAGAGAGATTTCTCAAAGTGAAAAAAATCTAGCAATTATTGCAGGATGTTTGGTTTCTGAAGGATTTATTAGTGAAGATAGATTAGGATTTAATAATACTGACAAAAAATATTTTGATGATTTTATCAAAGCTTGGGAAGTAGAGATTGGTCAAGGTTACTACACCGCCGAGAGAAAATTAAAATCTGGAAAAACAATTTATGAGTTTGACCTTCATCTCAATCACTCAAAAGATAGAGAAAAAATTTTAAACTCAAAAATTTATCAAGAGTTAGTGGGATTAAAATCTAAAGATAAAAAAATTCCTGATTTTATTTTTAACTTTCCAAAAAATGCTCAAAAAATCTTTTTGCAATATCTTTTTGAGGGAGATGGTAGTTTTTCACTTTTAGAAAAAAATACACTCACCGTTCAATATTCAACAATTAGTCAAAAATTGGCAGAAGATGTTCAACTTTTACTTTTAGAGTTTGGGATTATTGGTAAAATTGCAAAAGTTAAAAAAAGAGATGAGAGAAAAGTATTTTTAAGTAATTTTAGAAATATCCATAAGTTTTACCAAAATATCGGTTTTATTGCAGATAAAAAAGAAAATTTTGAACAATTAGTTAAAGATGAATTGATTAGACGAAAAGATAAAAAAGCTTCACTAACTAAAGATTTCATTCCATATCTTTCAGAGTATTTTCGAGCGAAAACTAATAGTAGCTATTTAAATAGAAATAATTTTGATAGATATGAAAGAATTGATAAAAATTTGGACAAAATTCTGACTGAAATTGAAACTCTTTCACTACAAAATGAGTTTTTGGATTTGGTTCAAAATAACTACTATTTCGCATCGGTTAAAAATTGTCAACCAACGGGTAAAAAAGATATTGTTTATTCTATTAAAGTAGAAAGCGATTGCCACTCTTTTATAGCAAATGGTTTGATAAATCACAATACCGAGGCTAAAATGTCGCCGATAGCGGTTGAGTTACTGAGAGATTTAGATAAAGATACGGTAGATTTTGTGCCAAATTATGATGACAATGAAACTGAGCCAGATGTCCTCCCTGCTAGAGTTCCTAATCTTTTGCTAAATGGTTCGAGTGGAATTGCTGTTGGAATGGCTACAAATATCCCCCCTCACCGATTAGAGGAGCTTATAAACGCATCTTTGGTTTTAATTGATAATCAAGAGGCTGGAGTTGATGAACTGATGGAGCATGTAAAGGGTCCTGATTTTCCAACTGGTGGAATTATTTTTGGTAAAAAAGGTATCTACGATGCTTATACAACTGGGCGAGGTCGGATTAAAGTTCGGTCAAAAATCCATATTGAAAAAAAGGGAAATAAAGATATAATCGTGGTTGATGAGCTTCCATATCAAGTCAATAAAGCGAGACTTATTGAACAGATAGATGTGCTTTGTAAAGATAAGCAACTTGAGGGGATTAGTGTAGTTCGTGATGAGAGTGATAGAGATGGTATGCGGATGGTGATTGAGCTTAAGCGAGATGCGATGAGTGAAATTGTGCTAAATAATCTCTATAAATCAACAAATATGCAAACCACTTTTGGGATTATGCTTTTGGCGGTGATTGATAAAGAGCCAAAGATTTTTACCCTGAAACAACTTTTGCAAATTTTTCTAAAACATCGAAAATCGGTGCTGATTCGTCGGACACTTTTTGAGCTAGAAAAAGCAAGAGGTGAGGCTCATAAATTGGAGGGACAGAGAATTGCACTTGAAAATATAGATGAGATTGTGAAATTGATTAAATCTGCCGATGATTCCAAAACTGCAAAAGAGCAACTTATCGAAAAATACACCCTTAGTGAAATTCAAGCTAGTACAATTTTGGAGATGCGACTTCAAAAACTTACAGGACTTGAGCGAGGCAAAATAGAAGCACGACTTAAAGAGTTGGGAGTTGAGATTGATAGATTAGACTCAATTTTGAAAAGTGAAGAGCTTTTAAATAACTTGATAAAAGATGAGCTGATAGAGGTTCGTGATAGATTTGGAAATGCTAGACGAACTGAAATTATTGAAGATTATGATGAGATTGATATGGAAGATTTGATTCCAAATGAGCCGATGGTGGTTACAATTACTCACCGAGGATATATCAAAAGAGTAATGTTAAAACAGTATGATAAACAAAATCGTGGTGGCAAAGGTAAAACTGCGGTAACCACTTATGATGATGATTTTATTCAAAACTTTTTTGTCTCAAATACTCACGATACTTTGATGATTGTTACCGATATGGGGCAACTATTTTGGCTTAAAGTTTATCGGATTCCTGAAAGTGGTAGAACTGCAAAGGGTAAAGCGATTGTAAATCTTATTCAACTTCGAGATGGTGAAAAAATTCGTGCGATTATCCCTACTGAAGATTTTTCACAAAGTAAATCATTGGTATTCTTCACAAAAAAAGGGCTTGTAAAAAGAACAAATCTTAGTGAATTTTCAAATATTAGAAATAATGGTGTGAGGGCTATAATTTTAAATGATGAAGATGAGTTGGTAACTGCAAAAATTGCAGATGAGAATATCAATTTTATTTTTATCTTGACAAGTTTAGGGCAATGTATCAGATTTGAGATAGAAAAAGCTCGTGAGATGGGTCGAAGTGCCAAAGGTGTGAGGGGCATTAAGCTCAAAAATGAAGATGATATTGTGGTTGATGCAAATGTGATAGGCAATGAAAATGAGGAAATCTTGACCGTGAGTGAAAAGGGAATTGGAAAACGAACAGAGGTTGGTGAATATCGGCTGACAAATCGTGGCGGTTCTGGGGTTATTGCTATGAAACTCACAAATAAAACTGGTAAATTTGTAGTTGGGTCGGTTATTGTTGAGGAGAGTATGGATTTGATGGCACTCACAAATAGTGGTAAGATGATTCGAGTTGATATGCATAGTATCTCAAAATCTAAACGAAATACGAGTGGAGTTTATATCATCAAAGGTGATGATGTTCAATCAATTGCAAGGTGTCCAAAAGAGCAGAGTGAACCTGATACAATTGAAGATGAAATGAAAAATTAAAGGTGATATAGATAGATGATAACGAAATTAATGGCCAAGATATTTGGTACAAAAAATGATAAATTAGTAAAAGAGTATTTGAAAAGAGCGGAGGAGATTACGTCACTTGAGCCACAATATGAGAAGATGAGTGATGATGAGCTGAAAAGTGCTTTTAATGCCCTCAAAGATTCGGTGATAAAAGAGGAAAAAACTCTTGATGATGTAATGTATGATTCTTTTGCGATTACCAGAGAAGTTTCAAAACGAACTATTGGACTTAGACATTATGATGTGCAGATGGTGGGGGGTATGGTGCTTCACGAGGGTGATATTGCTGAGATGAAAACTGGTGAGGGTAAAACTTTGGTAGCAACTTTGCCAATTGTCTTAAATGCGATGAGTGGAAAAGGTGTACATCTTGTAACGGTAAATGATTATCTTGCAAATAGAGATGCCAAAGATATGTCACCGATTTATAATTTTTTGGGATTTAGTGTTGGGGCGATTACGGGTGATATTCATGATGACACAGGGCGAAAAGAGCAGTATGCAAAAGATATAACTTACGGTACAAATAATGAGTTTGGATTTGATTATCTTCGTGATAATATGAAAATGTCGATAGATGAAAAGGCTCAACGGGAGCATAATTTTGTGATTGTAGATGAGGTCGATTCGATTTTGATTGATGAAGCGAGAACACCTTTGATTATCTCAGGTCCAACGAATCAAAAATTGGATAATTATGCGATAGCCCACAAAGTAGCATTGCAACTATCTCCTGCTACGGGAACACTACCTGAAACTGGCGACCCAGACCCTGAGAGTGGGGATTTTGTGGTGGATGAAAAAAATAGAAATATTATGATTAGCGAGAGTGGGATAGAGAAAGCGGAGGAGCTTTTTGAGGTTGATAATCTGTATAGTCTTGAAAATGCAATTCTTTCACACCACCTAGACCAAGCCCTAAAAGCAAATAATCTTTTTGAAGTTGATGTGGATTATGTGAAAAAAGATGGTGAAATTATTATTGTCGATGAATTTACAGGGCGACTTAGTGAGGGGCGACGATTTAGTGAGGGGCTTCATCAAGCTCTTGAGGCAAAAGAGGGGGTTGAGGTCAAGGAGGAGTCACAAACTTTGGCTGATATTACATTTCAAAACTATTTTAGAATGTATAATAAACTTGCAGGGATGACAGGAACGGCTCAAACTGAGGCAACGGAATTTGGGCAAATTTATAATTTAAATGTTGTTTCAATCCCCACAAATGTGCCAATTGCCAGAGATGATAAAAATGATTTGATTTTTAAAAGTGAGATGGAAAAATTTAATGCGGTGATTATTAAAATTAGAGAGTTAAATAAGACAGGGCAACCAGTGCTTGTGGGAACTGCATCGATTGAGAAAAGTGAACTTTTAAATACTTTGCTGAAAAAAGAGAAGATTAAACATACAGTTTTAAATGCAAAACAGCATGAACAAGAGGCAAATATTATCATAAATGCTGGTAAAAAAGGGGCGGTGACTATCGCTACAAATATGGCAGGTCGTGGGGTTGATATTAAACTCACCGATGAGATAAAAGAGCTTGGTGGACTTTTTATTTTGGGTACAGAACGGCACGAGAGTAGAAGAATTGATAATCAACTTCGTGGACGAAGTGGTCGGCAGGGGGACAAGGGTGCTAGTCAATTTTTTCTCTCTTTGGAGGATAGTCTGCTTAGAATTTTTGGAAGTGATAAAATCAAAACTATTATGGAGCGATTGGGGATTGAAGAGGGTGAGCATATTGAATCCAAAATGGTAACTCGTGCGGTTGAAAATGCACAAAAGAAGGTAGAAGAGTTGCATTATGAATCTCGAAAGCATGTTTTGGAGTATGATGATGTGGCAAATGAGCAGAGAAAAACGGTATATAAATTTAGAAATGAGTTGCTGAGTCCTGAGTTTGATATAGATAAAAAGCTTGATGAAATTCGTGCGGAATATGTGATAAATTTACTTTTTAATTCAGAAATTTATGAAACTTCAATTCAAGATGAGTATGATTTAGATAAATTGGTTTTGCTTATTAAGGAGGAGATTCGATTAGTTTTTGATAAAAAAGAGTTGGATAGTTTGGATTATGAGCAGTTGCAAGAGTCGATTAATGCGACGGTAAAGAGAGAGTTGGATGAGAAGTTTAAGGTATTTGAAGATGTGCAAAATCACGAGATAAAAAGAACGATTTATCTGCAAATTTTGGATAATGCTTGGCGAGAGCATCTGTATCAAATGGATGTGATGAAGACGGGAATTGGACTGCGAGGTTATAACCAAAAAGACCCTCTTGTGGAGTACAAAAAAGAGAGTTATGATATGTTTATGGAGTTTATTGAGAGGATTAAATTTGAAACGGTGAAAACTTTGCAGGTTATTGAGTTTGAATTTGAGAATCAACAAGCACAGATAGATGAGCTAGAGCGGATGAAAGCTGAGCTGGAAAAAGCTAGTGAGGATTATGAATTTCAGCACGAAAGTATTTTGAATCCAGATGAAAAAGCTACTGTTCCTGAAATAGCCAAAAAAGTCCCTAGAAATGCCCCTTGTCCGTGTGGAAGTGGCAAAAAATATAAACAATGTTGTGGTAAAAGTGGACCTAAAAAAGGAATTTTGGCTAGTTAAATTTAAGAATGGTGTGGTGAAAAACTACACCTAAATTTTATATAGGAGATTAATAATAGATGGGTAATGATTTTATAAATAGATATAAAGAGATAGAAAAAATTAAAAAATTAAATTTTTTAAAACAGTTACTTTTAAGAGATAGTGATTTACAATTGCAATTTTTGAAATTTTGTGAGGGAAAAAATTTTGATAAAGTAGTTGGTATAAATATTGATGAATATCGTGATTTGCTTTATGAAGAAGTTGAATCAATTGATGTAGATGAAATTATGGAAGAGGGGAATTCGTACAGTTACTATGAAGATGGTGAAGGTGGAGATGAAGCTTTGAGAGATATTTTTAATCCACACTATTTAAAAAGTAAAGAGTATTTAAATAAAGGAAATTTATTAGATGCTTTTTCTATAATTTTAGCAATCTATGAGTTGCCTATACTTGAAGAGCCTCCTTATGTTGAAGATAGTGATTATTGTATTTTTGGCGATGATATTGAAAGCTATATCAGTTCAATTAGCCTTGAATATATAAAAAACTTTTCAGAAGATATCAAAAAAATGGTTATCTCTCTTGAATCAAAAAAGGATTTTATCGATTTATTAGTAGAACGATATTTTAAATTTGAAGATTACTCTCTACAAGAATTTGAAAAAATCTTTGAATATATAATAGATGAGCCTCAAATCGCAAAATATTTTTTGGATAAAATAGATGAAAATAATTTTGAATCAGAAGAGGTAGCTGAAATTTTATTAATTATAGCAGATAAATTACAAGATGATGAACTTTTTTTAAAAATAGGAAATGAAAATTTTAAAAATGATAAAAATATTGCACTTAAACTTTTAACAAAATATAAAGAGTTAAATAACCGTAGTGAATTTGCAAGAATTAGTAAAATCCTTTTAGAATTAGAAACTTCACAAAAACCATATATTCTTTATATTATTGAAAATACTGATAAAGTAAATTACCAAACTATCTATATTGATGCTTTAAAAATTTATATTTTAGACTCAAACTCAATAGAACATTACAATCTTCTAAGAGAATATTTAAGTAACCCACAACGATTAGAATTTATCAAAAAATCTGAAAAAAACTATCCTTCTCAATTTTATATCAAGATGTTAAATATTGAAAAAAATTATGAAGATATTTTAAAATTTGTCCAACAAAATCAAAATAGTTACTATTTAGATGAAATTATTCTACCTATTATCACAATATATCCTAATGAAGTTTTTGAAATAATAAAAGAAAGTAGCACTAAAACAATTAATGCAAGAGGTAGAAGTAATTATGCCAATGCTTCTAAATTAATAAAACTTTTAATACAAATTCCAGAAAAAATAGATGAATTAAAAGATTTTATCTCAACACTATATGACCACAAACCAAGACTCCCAGCCCTCAGAGATGAATTAAAACAAGCAGGTTTAATAGGATTATAGAGATGAAAAATAAAATTTCGGCAGTGGATCTATTTTGTGGAATTGGGGGACTCTCTTATGGATTTGTTCAAGCTGGAATTAAAGTTAAAGCTGGAATAGATATGGACGAAAATTGTAAATATGCTTTTGAAACAAATTGTAACTCTAAATTTATTCATCAAGATATTACTAAAGTTAAAGGTGAGGATATTATCAATCTATTTGACAAAAATGATATCAAGGTTTTAGTAGGCTGTGCTCCGTGTCAGCCATTTTCAACTTATACATTAAAACAAGATAAACAAAAAGATAATAGATGGCAACTTTTGTATGAGTTTGTAAGATTGATAAAAGAGATAAATCCAGATATTATTTCGATGGAAAATGTCCCAAATCTATTAAATTTTAAAAAAGAACCTGTTTTTGATAATTTTGTGCAAGAGTTAGAAAAACTAGGCTATTTTATTTGGCATAGTGTAGTTTATTGTCCAGATTATGGAATTCCACAAAAAAGAAAAAGATTAGTTTTATTAGGTTCAAAAAAAGGAGAAATAGCACTTATCAAACCAACTCATACATATAAACAATATATTACAGTTAAAGATGCTATCGGAAATTTAGAAAAAATAGATTCAGGTGAAAGTTCAAAAAAAGATTTTATTCATAGAGCCTCAAAACTTTCAGATAAAAATATAGCAAGAATTAAGCAATCCAAGCAAGGTGGCAGTTGGAAAAGAGATTGGGATGAAGAGTTAAAATTAGAATGTCATAAAAGTGAAAGTGGTAAAAGTTATGGCAGTGTCTATGGTCGTATGAAATGGGATGAACCCTCCCCTACAATGACAACTTTTTGTACAGGTATTGGAAATGGACGATTTGGACATCCCAAATTAAATAGAGCTATTTCACTAAGAGAGGCTGCTATTTTGCAAAGCTTTCCAATAGATTACAAGTTTGCAAGTAGTGCAGAGACTTTAAAATTTACTCAAACTTCAAAACATATAGGAAATGCAGTTCCTCCAAAACTTGGAGAAATTATTGGATTAAGTATTGTAAAACATTTAGAGGAGATAGAAAATGGCAAAAATAAAAAGTAAATTTACTGAAGAAGAGTTAGTTGAAATACAACAACAGATAGATAAAAAAACAGGTTTATATGATTATATAACAAAAGATTACCCTTTTGAAGTGATTTATTCAAAATATGGTGAAGAGAGTGATTTAAATAAAACACTTTATGTTCCATCTTATCAAAGAGAGTTTGTTTGGAACAATGAGAAACAATCAAAATTTATAGAGTCTGTTTTACTTGGTGTTCCTTTAACTCCATTTTTGGTCGCAGAAGATGAAAATAATAGATTAGAAATTATTGATGGGTCACAAAGAATACGAACACTAATTGCGTTTTATGAAAATAGATTAAGATTAAATAAATTAGATAAATTAGGTAAAATAATAGGTTCAAAACATAAAGATTTACCTAGGCGAATAAGACGCTATTTTTGGAATAGAGATTTTAAGATTATTATTGTAGATGAGGCAAATTCAGAAATTAAACAAGATATTTTTAAAAGAATAAATACAAGTAGTGAGAAACTCTCTGATAGTGAAATAAGAAAAGGTTCTTATTCAGGAGAATTTTATGATATGGTTTTAAAGTTAAAAGATGATGCAAAATTTAGAAGAGTTTGTCCTGTATCTTCATTGAAAGAAAAAAGAGGGGAGTATGAAGAGTTAATATTAAGGTTCTTTGCTTATGCGGATTCATATTTAGAATTTAAACATGATGTTGCTATTTTTTTAAATGATTATTTAGATAGTATGAATGAGGATATAAAAGGTGAAAAAAAATTTAATAAAGGTTACTATTTAATTATTTTTAATAGAATGGTTGATTTTATCAAAAAATATTTTCCTATTGGCTTTAGAAAGGAATCCAAATCCAACTCAACTCCACGAGTTAGATTTGAAGCAATTGCAGTAGGTGTACATTTAGCTTTGGAACAAAATCCAAATTTGCAAAATCCAAATATTAACTGGCTTGAATCGGAAGGTTTTAAAATTCAAACGACATCTGATTCAAGTAATAATCCAAATAGGTTAAAAAATAGAATAGAGTTTGTAAGAGATGGATTATTAGGACGATTAGATGAAGACAGACTTCTAAATGGATAATACCAAAAGAGATTTTGAAAAGAGAAAAGAGGAGATTGATGAATATTTTTTTTTTCTTAAAATACTTAATAATGATAATGTTTCGTTAACATATAATACTATTAATGGTGTAGAGGAGATTGAGATGTCTATAAAACTACAACGAATTTTTATTGCTAATACCTTCTTACTTTTATATAATTTAATAGAATCAACTGTAAGAAATTCAATTGTTGAAATTTATAATAAAATTAAAGATGATGAGCTTACTTATGTAAATTTATCAGAAAAAATAAAACATATATGGCTACACAAGAAAAGAAAAACTTTTACAACTGATGAAGAAAGCAATGAGAATATTGAAAAAAAACTTGAAAATATTATTCAAGAGATAGTAAATAATGAAATTATAATTTTGACTGACAAAGATATTCATATCTCTGGAAATATAGATGCACAAGAAATTAGAAATCTATCCAAAAAAATAGGTTTTGCAGAATCAAATAATGGTAGATATTTAGTTAATATAAAAGAAAAAAGAAATCGTTTAGCTCATGGGGAACACACTTTTCATGATGTTGGTAAAAATTTTACTGTTAATGACTTAATATTACATAAAGAAAATACCTTTGAATATTTAGAAGATGTTATTAAAAATATTGAGATTTTTATAAATAATAAAAAATACCAAAAAGGTTAAACAAATTGCAAAAAAAGTTAGTTCCATATCTAATTAGAAGATATTTACAGTTTGATACATCTCAACCATTTATCATCATTAATCCTGTTTTGTTTTTTATAGCTAAAAAGTAGGTTTAAAAACCCCGCACGGAAATTTAAAAAAGGATAAAAAATACAAACAGTAGCAATAAAAGATTTAAAAAATAGCACACAGAATTTTACAAATTATTTACAAAATAGTGAGAGTATATTTATAACAAAAGAGGGTAATTTGATAGGAGTTACAATACCTTTAAATGATGAAATTGAAAATCTTAGCTTAAAAGAGTTATTATATTTGGCATCCTTCATTTTTAACTATACACTTTCTATTTAAATATGAGGTATTTAA
>JAOZPA010000129.1 GCA_029932985.1 Campylobacterales bacterium | reverse complement strand
AAGCCACAGAGCTTTTTGCAAATGAAAAAGCAGATGAGTTAAAAGGAATTGTAGGAAATCTTTACCAAACTTTTGGAGGAGTGGAACTCTACCCAACGATAGAAGACAAAGCTAGTCATCTTTTATATTTTATCATCAAAGACCACCCCTTTAGTGATGGAAACAAAAGAAGTGCCTCTTTTATGTTTATCTATTTTCTTGATAGATGTGATTATTTATATAAAGAGAATGGTGAAAAAAAGATAAATGATAATGCCCTCACAACCCTTACACTTTTGGTAGCAAGTAGTAACCCAAAAGAGAAAGATATACTTATCAAACATCTACTATTTGAATCAGGAGAGAAGTGATGGATAAAAAATTAACAATATATGAAGCAAAAGCTCTAAAACATCGATTAAAAATAGATTGGACTTATAAGTCTAATGCAATTGAGGGAAATACAATCTCATTAGGTGATACAGCTTTTATTATAGAAAATGGTTTAACTATCAAAGGAAAATCCATAGTTGAACATACTGAAATAATAGGTCATGCAAAAGCTATAGATTTAATATATGAGATGATAAAAAAAGATAGGATTTCAAAAAATGATATTTGCTTACTCCATAAAGCAGTTCAGACAAATCTAATAATAGATATAGAGTGTCCAATAGGTAGATATAAAGTTGAACCAAATGGAAGATATGTGAAAATAGGTAATAATAAATATGAACACTATTTTTACCCACATCCAACCGATATAGAACACCTTATGAATCTATGGTTTCAAGATTTTGGAGATATAGATAAAGAGATAAACAGCTTTGATGAATGTGTCAAAATTTATACAGATATGCACATCTCTTTTGCATCTATTCACCCATTTTTTGATGGCAATGGAAGATTAACGAGATTAGTAGCAAATATACCTCTACTAAAAAATGGATTTTTGCCAATTATTGTTAATAACGAAGATAGACAAGAGTATATAGAGCTATTATCAAATTATAATTTAGAATCTAAACCACTTGATAAAAATTCAACTAAATTAATAGAAGAGAATGAACAATACCAAAAATTAAAAGAGTTTTTCAAAAACCAATATAAAAACTCACAACAACTATTAGATCAGCTAAGGAGTAGCAGATGATTATTACCACTAAGCGAAAAGGGAGATTAATTGAGATATAAAAAACTTTATTTTAGGGCTGAGAGTGAGGATTTTCATTATCCATTTTTCATAGGTTCTACCATTCGGGGGGCTTTGGGATATGCGATGAAAAAGGTGGTTTGTATAAATCCATCTTATAATTGTGAGGGGTGTTTTGCTCGGAAGAATTGCTTATATTTTGAGTGTTATGAGTTTAAAAACAGCATACATAAATTTCGGTTTGATTTTGAATTGAATTTGGATAAATTGGAGTTTTCTCTCTATCTTTTTGAAAATATGAGTGATGATTTGCCTTATGTTTTGATGAGTGTGGTTAAGATGCTCAAAGAGAATGGTTTGGGTAGGAATAGAACAAAATTTGAGATTAAAGAGGTGAAATGTAATGATAAATCAATTTTTGATGGAGTAGATTTTGATTTAGATAGTTGCAAAGGACTACAGTACACGCACGGAAATTTTTTTGAAAAGATAAAACTAAAATTTATAACTCCGCTACGAATAAAAGAAAATAATCGTTTTGCAAGAAATGATATAAAATTAGAAACAATACTAAAATCGATTAAATATCGATTGAGTGAGCTAGAAAATAGCAATAATAGAAGATTAGGATTTGAACCAAAATATGAGCGGTGCGGGAATGACATAAGATTTGTGGATTTTAATAGATATTCAAATAGACAAGAGACCAAAATGAATATTGGTGGAATTATGGGTGAAATAATTTATGATAATTTAGATAAAGAGAGTTTTGAACTTTTGAAAGTTGGTGAAATTATTGGTGTGGGAAAATCAACCGTTTTTGGACTTGGCAAGATTAAAATTGAGGAGCTAAGATGAAAATAGCACATATATTTAATGGTATTGATAGCAAAAATGAAAATAATATAGATATTTTCTCACAGGAGTTTGAGACAAGTTATATTGAAAAGTTGCTTGATAAAGATTCAAAAAATATAGATAAAAAAGATATTTTAGAGAAGTTTTATAAAGGCAAAAAAGATGATGATTTTGGTAAAAGATATTATGGCTCATTACTCTCTTCTAAGAATGATAATATAATTTCAAAATATGATGAAGAGAAAATTGATACTTTAGTAACAAAATGGGATAATATCTTAATGATTAGTGGGGATTTTTGGGGAATTCAAAAGTTTATATTTGATGGATTAACAGCCAAAAAAGCTTCTAAGATTTTGCGAAGTCGTTCTGCTATGGTGCAATTAATCACTTTTGCGGTGGTGGATATTATTAAAAAGAGATTTGATAAAAGTGATGTGGTTTTGTTTGGGGCAGGAAAATTTTTGATTTTAGCAAGTTGTGAAAAAGATTATGAAAAACAAATAAAAAAGATTCAAACAGAGTTAGATGAATATTTTTTACAAAAGTTTTTTGGTTTAAATGGATTTATTTTATCGGTCGTCCAAACTCATAGCCAAAATATCCTAAAACAAAAAAGTAAAAAGCTAGAAGAAGATTTGAAGAAGTTAGCAAAAGAGAATGAATTAAATAAATTACAAAAATTTAATTTTACAGATTTAAAAGATGATGATATTCGTATAAATATTTTTGCAAATAATGATAATGAAGTTTGTAAGTTTTGTGGAAAAAGAGGAGTTGCAAAGAAAAACAAAAATGAAGCTTGTCTTATTTGTGATAATCAAATAAAACTTGGTGAAAAATTAACTAAAAATAATTATGTAGAGATTTCTACTCAAAAAAAAGATGATGATATTTTGATTTTAGAATTAGGTGATATTAAATATTATGCTAAATTTTATGATAATGAACCAACAACTTATAGAAAAAATATTTTTGATATATCAGCAGGAAATTATGAAATTTTTCCTAAATGGTCGTTAAATTCTTATGTAGCAATGGAAAATGATAAAATCAAAGATTTCGATGAACTTTGCATAAATGAATATGGAAATGAAAGTAGTGGTTTGATGGCTATGAAAGCTGATGTGGATAAATTGGGAGATACTTTTAGGAATTTTTATCAAAAGGATTTTAAGAAATTTAATCGTTTGAGTCGTGAGATGGATTTTTTCTTTAGTGATTATGCTACTAGTTTGATGGAGAAAAAAAATCTATATACAGTTTTTGCTGGTGGAGATGATTTGTTTGTGATTGGTGAATATGGAGAAATTATAAAATATGCTAAAGATTTAAGAGATAAGTTTTATAAATTTTCACTTAAAAAATCTACTCTTTCGATGGGGCTTGTGATGTTTAAACCCTCAACTCCTATAAATTATATTTCAAGATTAGCAGATGAAGCAGAGATTAGAGCAAAAAATGTGACTTATGAAAATTGTGATAAAACACGAGATGGAATTGATTTGTTTGGAATTCCTATGAAATTTGCTGAATTTATAGAAATTGAAGATGATTTTAAAGAGATTGTAGGGTTTTTAGTAGATAATAAGATTGAAACAACAACTTTTTATTATAGATTAATTGAATTTTGTGATATGAGAGAAAATTTAAAAAGTGATGAGATAGATTATAGAAATGCGATGTGGAAATCAAAATTGAATTATCTTTTTCGACGAAATGTAAAAAGAGAAGATAATGATAGTGAAATATTTGCTAAATTAAACTGTTTAATTGAAACTTATGGTGAAAAGTTTAAACCATCAATATTTCTAAAAATTTATGAAAATAGGGATAACAAATGAAACAAAAATTAGATGACATAACTTATGAAGAATTTTTAGAGTTACAAAATAAATTCAAAAACAGTTCTAAAAGTAAGATTCCTACTTATAGTTTTAGCAGTATAACTGAAAATATATTAGAGAGTTTAGTAACTATCAAAAAAAATTATAATATAAAAATTTTGGATAACTGGCTAAATAATAGTATTGAAATTTCAGAAAAAGAGATAGAGTTTTTGCAAAATCTGATTGATAAAGTTGCTATATTTTTGGATGATTATAAAGAGGAAACTTTAAAAGCTCATTTTGTTATTCCTATATTGAATCAAGTTAATTTTATCCTAAAAGAGTATGAATGTTCAGGTTTATATGAGGAAGCTATCAATTATAAAAGTGATACATTTATTTTTAATGGCACAACAGATTTTATGGTTTCTAAAGGATTAAGTAGATGTGAAAAACCCTATTTTTTCATTCAAGAGTTTAAAAGAACTGATGAAAATTCATCTGTAAAATCACAACTTTTGGCAGAACTTATTTGTGGCATAGAGTTAAATGGTTGGAGTCAAATAAAAGGTGCTTATATTAAAGGAAGTATTTGGAATTTTGTAATTTTGGAAAAACTAGGTAAAAACAGATACCAATATTTTATAAGTAGAGTTTTTAATAGCTCAAATATAGAAGATTTAAAAGCTATTTATGGAAATTTGCTTTTTGTAAAAAATGAGATAATTGAGATGGTTAAAAATAAATCAAAGGAGAGTAAATAATGGAAAATTTATTGAAAGATGAAGATATTAGTTTTGAAACTAATAATGGAAAATTAGAAAAGATGTTTGGTGAAATTGCCCAAAATGTGGCTAAGAAAATAAATGATGGGAGTAAAAGACCTGATACTCACACCACTCAATTTAGGAAATTTTACGATAAGATTTTAGAATTAAATGATAAAGCTGGAGGCTTAAAGTCCCCAAATGAGTACCCTATCAAAATTTCACCGTTTGTAAAAATGTTAAATTCAAAAGTGCAGTATTCTAAAACAAGAGGACATAGTGGAGAAAATTTTGTAACTTTGATGAGTAAATCAATCAAAAAAGTTGATAGTGTTGAAACATTGCAAAATTTCAAATACTTTTTGGAATCAATTATCGGCTTTATGCCAAAAAACTAGGGAGAAAAAATGATAACAATAGATAGTAAATTAACTTTGATTACAGGTCTTCATATTGGTGGAGCGGATGATAGTATGAAAATTGGTGGAGTTGATTCTCCTGTATTAAAGCGAGAAATTTTTTGTAATGATAAGGGTGAAATTAATTTTAGTTCACAAAGAAAAATAACAGAACCCTATATTGCAGGAAGTAGTTTAAAGGGAAAAATTAGAAGTTTGCTAGAGCACTATTTTAGATTAATTAATTATCTTGAAAGCGATGATAAAAAACGAGGTAGAGTTATTGATACTGAAACAGATTTTGAAAATATAGATAAAAATAAAAGAGATTTAATAGTTAGACTTTTTGGAGAAGGTGCAAATACAAAAAAAAGCTCAGAGGAGATAAGTATTACAAGAGTTATTTTTAGAGATTGTTTTATTACAAGTGAAGTTAGATATGCTTTTTTAGAGAATAGAGTAAAATTATCTGAAGAGAAATTTGAAAATGTTATTGATAGAATTACAGGAACTACAATAGGTGGTGGGCTTAGACAAATTGAAAGAGTTCCATCAGGAATTGAGTTTGATTTTAATATGAGTCTGAGAATTTTTGAAAATGATGATGAAGAGCTTTTTAGAGATACGATTTTATTAGGAATGAAACTTTTGGAGCTAGATGCACTTGGTGGAAGTGGAAGTCGTGGATATGGTAGAGTAGAATTTAATGAAATAACAATTGATAATGAAAATATTAAATTTGAAGACAATATAACAAAAGATATTCAAAAATTAGATGAGAAAATTCAAAATGCAATTGATAAAATTTAAAATAATTCCAAAATCCTCTTTTGCTTCATTTCCAAAGGGGGATATGATTTTTGGGCATTTTGCTTCTCATCTATTTTTAAATGGTAATAAAATTTTAGAAAATTATGCAAAAGTCCCCTCACCGCAAATTATTTTTAGTGATTTTTTACCAGATGGTTATTTTCCTAAACCATCTTTGCCATTAGATAGTTTTTTTACAAAAGAGGAGCAAGAAGATTTAGATAAAAAAGCTTTTAAGAAAAAAAATTGGATTAGTTTAAAAAATCTACAAAGTAAAAATTTAAAAGAGTGCGAAAATTTTTCATTTTATAAAACTAATACTATAATTAGAAATTCATTAAATAGATTGACATTTACAACAGATGAAAGTGGAGTTTTTGCCCCTTATTCTTTGGAAGAAATTAGATTTTTGAAACAACCAGTTCTTTATGTAATGTTTGATGAAAATAGTTTTAAGTCAGAAGAGATAGAAAATATTCTAACAAAAATCGGAAAAAGTGGATTTGGCAAAAAAAGCTCTATTGGTAAAGGACAATTTGAAGTTGAGATAGAAAAATGTAAAGATTTTAGTGAAATAGATTTTGATACTAATTATTACTTGACTATTTCCCCTACACTTTTGCACAATCAAGAAAATATAGAAGATGAATGTTATTATAACACCTTTAATAGATTTGGTAAATATTCAAACTCCTCTACACCATTT
>JAOZPA010000128.1 GCA_029932985.1 Campylobacterales bacterium | reverse complement strand
CTTTAGATTCACAAAAAAGCAGAATATTTTCTAATTTTGAGTTATCTTTTGCAAACTCATCTTTTAATTTATCAGAAGCAAAAAGTGTATTATCAGGTTTAAATAATTGCCCTTGAAAATTTATATTCTCCTCATAAAGAAACTCATAGCCTAAAAAATTGAAAATTTTATGTATAAACACTGTCTCTAAAGATGCTTCATTGTAATGAGAAAATTTATCTTTATCATATAGTGATTTTACAGAGTTGAAAATATCAGAAATATCTTCACCATTTTTATTAAGTTTTTCTAAAAAGTGTGTATCAAATAGGTTGTTCTCTAAAAAATATTTATCATTCATATTATTATCTCCATTAAATAGAGGATTATATCATAAAATCTTCAAAACTAATATTAAGGAGAAAATGGGGTCTGAGAAATTTAAGTTTCTAAATTGATATATCATCTGTACGTCAAATATTGACATTAATTGTCTGAATTATCTCTTTAGATATAACAAATGTTACTATTAAAAATATTGATAACGATAATTAGCTTTTACTCCCCTTACGGAAATTTATAAAAAAACAAATTATCGTTGATAAGTTATTAAAAATTAATCACCGTATTTAAATTCGCCAATTTTTATAACTTTGCTTCTATCCCCTGCACGGAAAACTATATCTTTTTGAATTTCGTCGATTTTGCCGTAATTACTATAAATTTCCACTCTAATGGTTACTGGCATCGCCTTTTTTTGCATAGTGTTTCCATAGTAGTTTGCTTGGATTTTATAAACTCCCTTGACGGCTTCTTTTATCATAAACTCTTCAGGTCCATAGCCACGGGTGATGTCGTTTGAGATTTTGCCACCGATTCGTGAAATTTTATTTCCATAAAAAGTTTTTTCGCCGTGAGGGTCGATTATCCATAAATCAATATCGCTATTATCACTACTCCAATTCATCACAATCCGCAAATCTACAGGCATTTTTGCAATGAGCCGTGGGTCAATTTTGGCTTTATCAATATTTTTGTGCAAAATTAAAAGATTATTTAACTCATTTATGATAGCTATTTTAATTCCAGAAAATCTGCTTTCCCAAGTGTGAGTTAAAATATGATAAAGGTTCTCTGTCGCTTTTTGGTACTCTTTGTTTTTAGAAAAAGCCAATGCCAAATCCCTAAATGATTGAGGTTCAAATGGTCGAATCTTTTTCACTTGCTTAAGTCCCCGCACCGCTAAATCATTTTGCTTAAACTCCATCGCTTTAAATGCAAAAACTCGCAAAAATTCACTATTTTCAAAATCCAGTTCTAAAAGATTTGATAGCACCACAATCGCCTCTTTTTTCATCTCATTTTTGAAAAACAGATGAGCCATATCCACATAAAACATTGGTTGAGTCAGATAAGATTTTTTTTGTGCTTGATAACTTTTCATCCATTTGGATTTTGGCAAAGCCTTTATTTCCGTAAGATATGAAGCTTTTGGGTCAAACTCTTTTATCTTTATGGTTGCTGTGAGTTTTGGTGGTGGAGGTGGCATCAGCTCTTTTTTAGCAGACCCATCTATACTTTTTTTCATTTTACTTCTTACCAGTATTCTGCTATTTCCTGCAACTACTGAATTTCTGACATTATTCCTCTGTATTGGTTCTTCCGCTTCTAAAGATTCCATATCATCTTCCATAACTAGATCATTTTGTCTAGAATTCATAATGCGGTTGTCTTGTGCAGGAGCAAATGTATTAATCGAACCTCTTCCAATAATTGACCCTGTTCCATCGTGAGAATCACTATTTCGTAATTTCATTTTTTTTACAGGTTTTTTAGTTTTAGGAAAATCTTTAGCATACCAACTCTTCTGCTTTTGCAAAAGCTGTATCGATTCTATCATCGCTTTCTCTCTCTCATACAACTTTCTACCTAATGATTTTTTTACTAATTTCTCATATCTTACCCTCAAATCCTCTGGTGGAGTTATCTCATATTTTGCATAATCCTCAACTCTATCCAAAACAATAAAAGACATATCTTTGGTCAAAATTTTATATTTTTTTGCCAAATCAGTAATCTCATCTTGATTTTTCTTATACTCAAAACTCAAATTTTCTATCTTTTTTGATGCCCACAAACTATCCAAATTTTGCTCTACAAAAACACTATTTTTGAATTTTAATTTTAAACGTCTAGTTTTATTTAGCTCTTTAATCTCAACTTTTATCCAACTTGAAACTTTACCTAATTTCACTTTGCCTACTACATTTAATCGATTGTTTGAAAGTGAGGCAAAAGCAGAATTTTTGTAGATATTTGATGAGGTTTTAAGTACACGCACGGAAATTTTATTTTGGCTAAATTTACTAATAGCCTCTTTAATATCCAACTTTACAAGGTCAATAAATCTACCATTAGATATATTTGCAATTTTTCTAAGCAAGTTTGTATCTGATTTGATAGAGGAGTTTATAACAGTAATCTCTTTATCTATATTTTGGAAATCTCCATCATAGATAGTTTTGATTCCAGCAGAAAAAAGCAGTATCTCATCTGTCTTGATTTTGGAAATATCAATTTTAGAAAAATTTGTTGTTCCATCAAAATTAGTTTTGGTCAATATCTCTTTTAACTCCTTGAAATTATTGGTTATGATTTGCTTAGATTTAAAATTATTAAAAAAGATAACTTGAATCTTTGCAACTTTAACTTTTTGAATATACTCTTTTAAAAATGCCAACTCTTTATCAATATCTCTATCTTTATTTGAAAATGAGTTATTCCACAAAATTGCTATATCTTTTGGTAATTTCCGTTTAGTTACTTTGGTCTTACTTTTATAACTCATCGTAGCAAACAGAAAATTCTCATCTTTATTTTTTTGGATAAAGCTACTAAGTTTTGTAGGATTCTCCATCTCAATAATTATCGGTTTAGAGATTTTAATATCCGATTTTTCCAAGATAATATTATTTCCGTGCGAAACACTTTGAAACTCCATACCACTTACAGTCGTATTTGATTTTTTATTCATCGATGGAAAATTTATATCTAACTTGAATTTATCCAACTTATTTTGGGTAACAAATGGCACAATATATTGAAGCTTAGAGTTTTTGACCTCTAAAATTTCAGAAATTGTAATTTTGATTTTTTTGTAGCCCTGTGCAGGAAGTGGATAGAGACGAGTTTTGAAATTATTCCCGATAGTTTTTTCAATAATTGCGGGGTCAATTCTAGCTCGAATTGTATTTTCATAAGCCTCTTTTGCCTTGGCTTTTGGCACGACCGAAGCCTCACGGTACTTACCATTTAAATCCATCGCATAGCCCGTAACACTTTGCCCATCGAGCAAACTAAAAACCAGCTCCCCCTCCAAAATTCTATTATTAGGGTTGTAAAAAACCAATTCATAAGTGGAAGTGGCGATATTTGCAACCACTTGTGACTCTATATTTAGCTCTGAAAGCTTAATATTTTTGAGAGTTGGGTCATTTAAAGTAACCGTCGGAGGCAAAATAATTCGTCTCTCACTCACTACACTTTTTGCAAACAAATTAGATAGCATCAAAATAGCTAACATTAACATAAACTTCTTCATATTTTTCCTTTTAGTAAAGTTCTAATTTTTTGAGAGTTCGTGGGCCTGCAACTCCATCACTTTTAATCCTATTTTGCTGTTGATACTGCTCTACTGATTTTTTCAACTCCTCATCATAACTACCATCAATCTCGCCCTTATAAAGATTTTTAGCTTTGAGTTTTTTCTGTAATTGCTTGACATCATAGCCCTTATCTCCCACCTGTTGTACAATTTTAGTTTTAGAACCTTTTAAATTATGATATGACCTACTTTTACTATTTTTTAAATATCTAGACCGATTTTGGAGATTTTTTTCAGCTTCATCAATCTCCTCTTTTTCCATATTTAAAGCTTCAATTTTTTTCTCTAAAAGCACATTTTTGAGATTTGCATTTATTAATTTTACCTTTTTTGCAAGTTTCTCAATCCCCATACGTGCAGGGGCTGTATTTCCCTCTTCATACATCTTTGTATATTTTTTATGCTCTCGCTCCGTTTCCATCATTACCACTTCACTTTTGACATCGATATTTAGCGACTCATTCACCAATTTTTGAGAATCAGTAACCTCAACCTCGATAGCAAAATTTATTCCCGATGGCTTATTTTTAGCCATATCAAGATATTTTAAATTCAGATGACCTAGAATAATTTTGCCCAATTTTTTAGGCTCAACATCAAGCTTAATCAAAACCATTCTATTGTCTTCGGAAAAAAAATCACTCATCTCTATGTTTGTGGTATTATTTTGGATTGTTGATTTAAACTCAAAAACTTCCATTTTTTTCACAAAATCTTGAGCTTTAAATTCCAGTTTCACATCTTTTGCAACCGTAGTAAAAAGAGTATTTATCTCCTCAGCAAAAATAGAATTCATCTGGCTTGGGGACTCGATATAATAATATTTCCCTCCGCCATACTCCGCAATCGACTGCATCAAATCCTCATTATAGCTAAGCCCTAAGCCCATCGTGGAAATCGCAATGCCCTTACTTTTATACTTACTCACAATTTTATTAATCTCATATTGACTCGTAATCCCCTGATTTGCCATACCATCACTGAGCAAAATCACCCGATTAATCTTTTGCTGATTGTAATTTTTTTTCACCTCATCCGCCCCCTTGACCATTCCACCCGTCAAATTCGTACTTCCACGAGGAAAAAGTGTATCAATCCGCTTATTTATCATCTTTTTGGAAAAAACAGGAGAGCTTGGCCACAAAATATTTACCGCACCATCATATTCAATAATCGATAAAATATCGCTGGAGTTCAATTTATCAACTATCATTTTTGAGGCTTTTTTGGCATATTGCAACTTTCCCTTGTTCGACATCGACCCCGAACGGTCAATCACCAAAGAGAGATTTAAGGAGGAGCGGTTATTATCCGCCTTGATTTTCGCCACATCAAAAGTGAGCAGTAGATAGATAGAATCGGTCTTATCTTTTAAAATCATCTGCTTATCCAATTTCGCTTTTGGAACAACCGCTAATGCCAAAGCAAAACTACAAAAAAACACTAAAGTTAAAATAACTTTTTTCATAAAATACCCTTTTTTTGATATTATAGTATGATGAATATAAATTTAAGCTTTGAAGATAATATTAATATGATTTATTTTGATATGGGGGATTATGAAATATAGAGAATTAGAAAATGGATAAAAATGAGGTTTGTTATTTGGCAAGAGTACCCAATGAATACTCTTTACCTTGATTTGTGAAGTTTAATTTTGCAGTTTTTTAATATCGGTTATCAGTGTGTCTAAATCCTTGAGATTTAACATATTTGCTCCATCGCTTAGGGCATTATCTGGGTCGATATGGGTCTCAAAGAAAAATCCATCAACTCCCACCGCCGCCGCTGCTTTTGCCAAAGGAGCTACAAATTCCCGTTTGCCACTACTTTTTCCATCAGCCCCACCTGGCATTTGAACTGAGTGAGTCGCATCAAAAATCACAGGAGCAAACTCTCGCATAATCACCAAGCTTCGCATATCCACGACCAAATTTCCGTAGCCAAAACTGCTACCTCGCTCGGTTAGCCAAACTTTTGCTTTTTTAGAAGTTTCATAATTAGCACTCTCAAATCCACGAGTTTTTAGGGCTTTTAGGGCAGAATATTTCATATCAGTAGGATTCATAAATTGCCCCTTTTTGATATTTATAATTGCTTTAGTTTTGGCAACTGCCACCAATAAATCAGTTTGCCGACACAAAAAAGCGGGAATCTGAATCACATCAGCCACCTTTGCAATCGCTTCTGCCTGAGAAGTTTCGTGAATATCGGTAAGGATTTTGTAGCCAAACTTTTTTTTAATTTTTGCCAAAAGCTTTAACCCCTCATCTATCCCAACTCCTCGAAAACTTTCCAAACTCGTCCGATTTGCCTTATCGAATGAAGCCTTAAAATAAAAATCAATCCCTTCATCATCATTATATTTTTTTAACTTTTTGGCAATCTTGAAAAGCATCTCTTTACTCTCTATGACACAAGGTCCAGCTATTAATATCATTTTTTTCCTTTTTTTTGCATTTTTTATTGCTTATGTAATTTATCTTGTAATATTTCTTTAGGAGGCAACTTTAGCCAATATTCCTAAAAGGGAATATAAAATTGCTACCACCGATATTACCCCTGAAGTGATATTTAATAGTTTCAAACCCTAAAAGGGAATATAAAATAGGACAAAATAAAGGAAAGAAATGAGATATGTAGGATGTTTCAAACCCTAAAAGGGAATATAAAATAATTAATCTTTGAGATTGTCGATTATCTCAAAGATAGTTTCAAACCCTAAAAGGGAATATAAAATTTGGCTCTACTCAACGAGATAGCTCCTCAAATAGCGTTTCAAACCCTAAAAGGGAATATAAAATCCAAATGGTCTTTTTTGCTATGTTGATTGTTCCTGGTTTCAAACCCTAAAAGGGAATATAAAAT
>JAOZPA010000127.1:2838-6524 GCA_029932985.1 Campylobacterales bacterium | reverse complement strand
TACATTTTTATTTTGCTCATCACTCAAAAACATAAAAGAATCTGTTGACATCATTCCTGTATTACAATAAAAAACTACAAGTTTATCTTTTGGAAGTTTTGAAACATCAAGTTTCTCATCAGCAAATGGTACATTAATAGCACCCTTGATATGACCCTCTTCATATTGCTTTGCTTTTCTCACATCTACAAGTTGAATATTTTTTGGCAAATCAGTTAATACAACTTTTGCAAACCAAAATTGGTCAATCATTCCATCATCTTCACCAACATGAACAGTCGCTCCATTGATAGTAGTTGCAGGATTCTCAGGTTTATATTCACCTTTTGGAGTTTCCTTGCACTCCTTAACTAGACCCATTAATGGATATTTTTTCTCTTTCCACTCTGGATATCCACCTTTATAAACTAGTATATTTGTGTAGTTATCTTTGATTAAAAGCTCTGTCAACTCATCAGCTTTTTCACAAGCAAAACCGTTACAAAAAGTAACAATGGTAGCATTTTTATCTGATGGCATAAGAGATTTAATTGCTGGATATTTTTTTACAGGGACATTAATAGCACCCATAATTGTACCTTTTTGGTATAATTTAAACCCTCTTGCATCAACAAATAATGATTTACCCTCATCAAAAAGTTTTTTTGCTTTCTCTACTTTGATTAAAACTAAATGACTACTTACAGCTTCTGAAGTTTTATTTACCTCAGTTTTGCTAATATTACCCTCACTTTGCTTTGCTTTAACCAAAACAACCTCATTTGGTGCTTCACTTGCATTCACAAGACCTAAAAAACCAACTAGAAAAAATGCTAAAAATTTTTTCATCTATACTCCTAAAATTAAATTTGTAACTCTATTTTATTTGAAATATCTTTAAAGATAAGTAAAGCTTTTAATTAAAAAAATAATATTTTATATCGCTTGTAGTATTGTAACATCCTAAAATTTCTAACTCTCTTTTTTTCTCAAAATTAATATTTTATATGACCACTATATTATATACATCTTAATTATAATTTTTTCTTATAATCATATCATTTAGTAACATTGTTACTTTTTATTATCATTTTTTGTTATACTTTAATATAATATAAATATCAACTTACTTATAATATATTTTAATTACAATTTATAAGGGAAAATTATGAAAAAATATTTGATACCAATCTTGGCTGGGGCAATTTTGAGTGTAGGAACTGTTGCAAATGCAAATGAGAACTATATGAAAGATAGAGTTCAAAGCTTAGAGAAAGAGTTAAATGATTTAAAATCTAAAATGAAAAATTCTCATCAATCAGGTAATGATGATATTCATAAAAAAAATGATGAAATTCATAAGCATAATGAGAAAGTCATGAAAAGGCTTCAAAAAGCCCTTTCTGAAGTAAAGATTCAAGCTTCTCATGACAATATAAAATTTAGTGCTGATTTAAGAATTGCTTATGATAATCTGCATTATACCAGAGGAAATGGTGATACAAATAATGGTGGTATTTTAACTAATAGATTTATTCTTAATATGATGGCAAAACCTAACGATTCATTGATTTTTAAAGGTGCATTGCAAGTTCATAATTTATATGGCACAAGTAATACTATGAATGGTGGGCAAATGTCGGGTTATAATAATTCATCTTGGTTTGGCAACGAAACTCCCGATGACACCACAATGAGATTAAAAGAGGCATATTTTGTCTATTTTGGAGAGCTTGGTGTTCCATATACCGCTTCATTTGGTAGAAGACCCGCAACTACTGGAATGCTTACTAATTTTCGAGAAGATGATAATGCAAAATCTCCAATCGGACACAATATAAATATGGAGTTTGACGGGGCTAGTTTTAAATTTGATGTTGGTGACCCTATTGGATTAGATGGTGGTTACTTTAAACTTTGTATCGGTCGAGGACATTCAGGAAGCAGAGGAAAATACTCAAGCGACGGCACACCAGCCTATGCAAAAGATGCCTCAAATATGGATATGGTAGGAATGATTGCCCAACTCTACAATGACGGACAATATCGAGCAGTTTTTAACTATTTTCAAGCTTATAATGTTTTAGGTTTAGCAAATATGCAAACTTTGATGGATACAGACCCTGCAAATGATAGTTATGCAATGAAAAGTGTAGGCGATATAAGCGGTGGAGCATTGATGCTTCAATCTAGCGGAGTTGGCGACGAAATCAGCGATTTTTTAGATGACACTACAGTTTTTGCCTCTTATGCGTGGAGCGAAACAGAGCCAGACCCTCTTCAAGGCGGAATGCTCGGAAGTATGGAAAAACAAACAGGTAACTCAATTTACGTTGGTGTACAGATGCCGTTACTTTTAACAGATGGTGGAAAATTTGGATTTGAATACAATAAAGGTAGCGAATACTGGAGAGCTTTCACTTACGGCGAAGACACATTAGCTGGGTCAAAATTGGCAACTCGTGGAACAGCCTATGAAGCTTATGTCACTCAGCCCCTCATCGGAAAAAATTTATCAATGCAACTGCGATACACCAAAATGAACTATGACTACACAGGAAGCGAAGGATTTTTTGGAAACGGCGGAATGCCTATGACAATCTCACAAGCTTCTCAAATGGGAATGAACCCAGTTGAAAAAGCAGAAGATGTAAGATTGTATATAAGATATAGATACTAAAAATTTTTTTGGGGTTTAGTGTTTCGCACGACCCCCCTCATTTAACTATCTATACAATAATTTTTATGTTATAATTGTGTCATTCAATTAAAAACGATTGAGTAAATAAAAGATGAAGAAAAATTGATGCCAATATTAAAAATTAAAAATTTGATAAAAAAATATCCAATATCTAAAAAAAAAGATAAGGTGATACTGAATAATCTAAATTTAGAAGTGCAAAATCACGATTTCATCTCCCTCATTGGGCCTAGCGGTTGTGGTAAAAGCACACTTTTGCGAATGGTCACAGGAGAGGAGAAACCAACGAGTGGTGAAATCTATTTCAATGGTAAAATTTTAAATGACATCTCAACTGAGATTGGGATAGTTTATCAAAGATATTCTCTTTTTACTCAATTCAATATCCAAAAAAATATTACTTTAGGCACTCATCTTAGGATAAAAGCGGGAGAAAATCGCTCTAAAATTAAAGCAGATTTTGATGAGATGGTGGAGCTTTTTGGAGTTGAAGATTTACTACAAAAATATCCATTCCAACTTTCAGGTGGTCAACAGCAACGAGTTTCCATCATCCAAGCCCTCATAAATCACCCTAAAATTTTATTTATGGATGAAGCTTTTGGAGCATTAGACCCATTTACAAAGATGCAACTCAAGGGATTTATCGATGAATATTGGAAAAAACATAAAACTACAATCATCTTTATAACTCACGATTTAGAAGATGCCATCACAATGGGAAATCGGGTGGTTTTGCTTTCGCAGTATTACAAAAAAGCTCCAAACGAAGAGGGTAGCAAAATAGTTGTAGATATAAAAACTCCTTTAAAGCCAACTCTAAATGAAAAAGAGAAATTGATAAATAAACTTAAATTAGATGGATTCAATCCTAACTTTATGCAAAATCTTGAGATTAATTTTTAAGTCCCCTCACCGATATTTCCGTTTGGGGACTTAGAAATTATATTAGTTATATCTATTTTAAATATCACTTTTTGCTGAGAATATTGATATTCCAGATGTA
>JAOZPA010000127.1:0-2738 GCA_029932985.1 Campylobacterales bacterium | reverse complement strand
ATTTCACATCTTTTTTCATCAATTATCAAAATTCGGACAGAATAATAAAGCATTTTTTTTAGGGAATTTTCTTTGATATTAAGCTTGAGAAGATTAAAATTCAGTTTTTCAATGGTGGCAAGTTGGTTTATAATCTCATTAATCCGCTCAAAAACACGGTGTAAAATATCTTTATTATTTCCATCAATTACCATCTCTGCAATTATCATCCCCTTAGTTACGGGGGTTTTCAGCTCATGCATCATATTTCTCATAAAAAGATTTTTCGACTCAATCAGCTTATTTATAGACAAAACTGCACTATTGAAACTTTTGGAAATCTCACCAATCTCATCATTTCCCATATTAATTTCTCGAATACTCAAATCCCCATCAGCAAATCTATCAACATTTTCTTTCAAAATCTTTAGTGGTTTAAGTTTCTGAATCAATAGCAGATAAAGCAATACAATCATTGTGAACATAATAATAATCATAAAATTATTTCTTATATAATGGTGGATTTTAGGCGAATTATCGATAAAAAACAGATTGTAACCAAATTTTTGAACATAGATATAATAATCCTCATCAATCCTAAAAATTCGCACCCGACTCTCACCTTGGTCACTTTTGATTATCAAAAACTCCTTTTGCTCACGAATAATCTGCATCTTCAGCTTTTCATCGTTCAGCTTTTTCACATCATATTTCACCATAATTTTATTAATCTGCTCATCGGTGGGAATCAACTCCAAATCGGTCAAAAAAGCATTTGCCATAATATTATATTGCGAATTTACAATCCGATGATAACGATTTATATCCGCATCCAAAAAAAGTTTAAAGGAGATGGAGACAAAAATGATAGCGATGAGAAAAATGGTGTTGATAAATGAGATAATTGAGATGTTTTTCATAAATATTCTTCAAATATGGAGTATTATTTGGCAAAAGTACCATATTAAATTTAAATTGTGGGCTTTTACCCACAAATTTAGCATAACTATAAGCCGAGTTCTGTTATCGGTAATTATTTATCTAAATCTTATTTTACAATAAAATTTTAGCGAAGGGTTTTTAATATGAAGCAAAAACCACCCCTTCTTGCTACAAGTTGGGTTTACATAGCTGTTATGATTACTCAAAACACTGGTAGGCTCTTACCCCACCGTTTCACCTTGACCACCATATTTCAAAAATATAGATGGCTGTCTGCTCTCTGTTGCACTTTCCCTTAGATTACTCTAGCCATTAGTTAAATGGAACTTCGCTTCATCGTAGCTCGGACTTTCCTCTATCTTGTTAAATAGCAATTACCCGTTATGCAAAAAACATTTTAGCGAAATTTTGAAAAAAATTCAAGCTTTAAATATCAATTCCAGTTTATTTTAGCAAAACAATATTTTTTTCCTAATAAATATTCTTTTAAAAAATTCTGAATTATTTCTAAACATTATATGTAGATAGGTAGCCAAAATATTATCACGACTCCAACTACCTTTGTCCCCTGCACCGTTGATTTGTTTAGAGAGAATATCAAAGCCATTTTTAGAATCTATGGGAAAAGTATAATGAAAACTGTGTCCTTTAATATTTTGTTGGTTATAATAATATCCAAGTCGTTTAAATCGATTGCCCAAACTAAAATCTATATCCAAAATTCCACTCATCTTTTTTTCATCAACTCTATTTGATAAATATAGAAGTCCAGCACACTCTGCATAAATTTTTTTATTTTTTTTACTATGTTTTATCAAAGATTTTCTAAACTTATCTGAATTTTTGATTTTTTCGTAGCTTTTTGAAGTTTCCACATATCCACCACAAATATAAACTACATCAGTATCTTTTGGAATTTTTTCATCTTTTGTGCTATCAATTATTATAACTTTTTTGAAAATCTCTTTTAGAAATTGCAAGTTATCATAATATAAAAATGAAAAATTTGAATCATTTACGATAACTAATTTTTTATTTCTCTTTTTTATCCGATTAAATGGATAGCGGTGAGGGGTCGTTAAGGCTAAGTTTGAATCTAAGTTTTTTAATTTTTCTAAATCTATGTTTCCTAAAACTTCTTTGCTTATCTCTTTAATTTTATCTAAATTTTCTAAATCAAGCCCCAAATGAGTACCCATTAAACTTTTGATATTTTTAGAAATCCAGCCTAAGACCTCTATATTTTTATGGTCACTATTTATTTGATTTTTTATGAGCTCATAATGATTTGTGGATGATAATCTATTTAAAACAACCGCTTTTATTGTATTGTCTTTTCTATACTCTTTAAGCCCTTTCAAAACTGCACTAATTGTAATGTAGCTTCCACTTCCATCGAGAATCAAAATGGTGGGAATCTGCAAAATTTTACTCACCCCATAACTGCTACAACCCCTGTTTTCGCCATCGTAAAATCCCATAACTCCCTCTAATATATTGATTTTTTTGCAGTATTTATTAAAAAGCCATTTTATTTGCTCCTCATTCATCATAAAAGTATCTAAATTTATGCTATCAGTTTGGCAAACCATTTTGTGAAATTGTGGGTCGATGAAATCTGGACCAATTTTAAATGGACGAACTAAATTTTTAAAATGGTAAAGCAAAGCGGTAGTGAGAATGGTTTTGCCCTGATTTGAAGCCACAGCGGAGATACAAATATTTAACATTCTATTTTAATTTTCAAAAAGTTAATTTGTTTGGCAGAAGGTAGAGTAGAACTCAGGTTATAAACCAAAGTTCCCTCGTCAATTCCG
>JAOZPA010000126.1 GCA_029932985.1 Campylobacterales bacterium | reverse complement strand
ACCCTCGACCTCCGGCTTATGAGACCAGCGCTCTAACCAGCTGAGCTACCTTGACTTCTGATTAGGATGGCATTATATAGAAAAAAACCTTAGAATATTATAAAATTAAAGAAAAAAAATTATTTTTTTACCTAAAGTTCTTTTTATTAAAGATTATAAATTTCTCTTTCTCCTCTTGGCTTAGTAAAATTTTCCATTTTACCCCATCACTCAAAAATTCTCTATCCTCAAAAGTAACATTTAAGGAGTTTAAAAAATGTTCATATCTCCCAACAATGGAATAATTGGTTTGAAATATAAACTCTTTTTTTTCAATATAGGGCAGAAGTATCGCTTTATCAATCACCTCTTTTGCTGATTTGCCATAAGCTCTCACAAGTCCGCCAATTCCCAGTTTTGTACCACCAAAATATCGTACCACCAAAATTGCCACATTGATTAATTTTTTACCACGAAGCACATTTAAAAGTGGCGGAGCGGAGCTACCCTTTGGCTCACCATCATCACTTAAATCCTCCACAATCTGATTATACTCATTTAAATATCGATATGCCCAAACGATATGACGAGATTTTGGATGCTCTATTTTTAACTGATTTTTTAGAGATTTAAAATTTTTGTGAGGGGTCAAAGAGGTTATAAATTTTGATTGTTTAATCTCAATTTTGTTTTCAAAAGTTTCATCTATAAAGTTCAAAATTCAATATCCAAAATTTTTATTTTTTTATCTATTTTTATATTCAACTCCATAATTGATAAATTCACACCAAAATTTTTCATCTTCACCTCATCTTTTTGTGTGGTTAAAATCGAAGTTGCTCTATATCTTTTCATTAAATTTTCAATCTCCTTTTTTTGGAAAAAATAGTGGTCTGGAAAGTATATCTTTTTTATCACATCTTTTGGCAAAAATTTATCTAATCGTTTTGGTTTTGAAATCGCCGTGACCAATAACATCTTTTTTGTTGGATTTAAAATATTAACCTCTCTTTGAAAATCTTCGCCCTCCTGCAAAACTAAATCTGCTTTATCATAAAATGAGTAGGGTTCTCTATATCCACCACTTGGAAGTGTAAATCTGTTTTTTGGTTCAATCTCATTTTTAAGCAAGATGTCAAATTTTTTGATATTTGATTTTGAAAATCCATCATCTAAGATTATAATTTTTACCCCCATCTCTTTGGCTTTTTTTATTGCTATTACTCTATCTTCACTTACAATTACGATAGCTTTTGGTACACTCACCGATAAAAGTATCGCTTCATCTCCAGCGGTGAGGGGACTTAAACCTATTTTTTTGCCATCACTTACAACATATAATCCTTTAGATTTTCTGCCATAACCTCGTAAAATTATAGCCACATTTTCCAGTTTTTTAGCTAGTGCGATAGTGAAAGGGGTTTTGCCACTGCCACCAACAATTAAATTTCCAACACTAATTATGGGAATATTAAAATCTTTTGGTTTGGCAAATTTTCGTTTGGTTACGACGATGATAGTATAAAGTAAAGTTAAGGGGAGAAGTAAAAATGAGACAAATTTTTGTGGGGGGGTTGGGTCAAAAAGATACTCTTCGACCCAGTTTAAGATTTTGTAATTCACTAGACTCTGGTTTTAGCCACACTTTTGATACTCTCGATGATATATTCCACATCGCTATCTTTTAAGCTAGGATAGATTGGGAGTGAGAGAACTTGTTGATAGTTTCGCAGTGCTTTTGGATAATTATTGACCCTTAGAGAGTATTTGGTTTTGTAATAACTCAAAAGGTGCATCGGAGTGAAATGCAGATAGGTATAAACACCCTTCTCTTTAAGCTCCCTAGCAAATGAGTCTCTGTTTTTATCGATTTTGATAATATAAAGTGAGTAGATATGCTCTCGCATCTTTTTTGGGATTGAGACGTGTTTAATTCCATCTAAATGTTTATCATAGAGTCTTGCGATGTGTTTTTTTCGCTCGATAAAGCTATCTAATTTATCAAGTTGAGCTAGTAAGAATCCAGCATTTAACTCATTTTGAGAATAATCACACCCAATATCCACAACATCATATCGATAATCTAAATCACCAAAAGAATCTATTCCTGTTGTAACTATACTATGATTTCGTAAAAGCAAAGCTCTTTCATATATATCTTCATCATCTGTTGCAATCATTCCACCCTTTGCGATAGAACCACAAAGTTGAGATGAGAAGCAAAAAGTTGTAATATCTGTATATTCTAAACCGATTTTTTGACCATCATAGGTCCCCCCAAGTGCATAGGAAGCATCTGCAATTAATTTTAGATTATAGTCGTCTGCCAAATTTTTTATTTTTTTTAAATCTGCACCTTGACCTCCAATATGAGAGATAAAGATAGCTCTTAATTTTTTTGGTTTATTATTTAAAAGATATTTTTCTAAATCTTCCAATGAGATATTAAAATCATCCTCATTTACATCGATAAAAATAGGCTCTGCATCAAAATGTCTGATAGTTTCAGCAATCATTGGCGGAGCATTTACTGGGCAAATTATCTTATCACCCCGTTTTAAATCCATAGCACACAAGGCAAGATGAATCGCAGATGTACCTGTTGTTGTAGATACTGCATATTCCGCACCAATATATTTTTGGAATTTTATCTCTAACTCTTGCACCTTGTTACTCGTGGTGTAATCCAATACATCACCAACTTCATTAATCTCTTTACTATTCACCGACGGCTTGAAAAAAGGTATGTTTTTCAATATCTACTCCTTATTTTTTACTTTTTGTTTAATTATTTTTCTAAAGTCCCTGCACGAAAATCTTAATTATCTGGCTCTTTTTTAAAAAATGAATCCAAAATTGAATCTACAAATTCATCTTTATTAAAAGCGACTAAATCATCCTCTTTTTCCCCTACTCCCACATAAAATATAGGTTTTTTCAACTCATGAGCGATAGAAAAAAGTGAACCACCCTTTGCTGTCCCATCTAGTTTTGTGATTATCACTCCATCAATATCTATCATTTGATTAAATGCTTTTGCCTGAGAGATTGCTGAATTTCCCTGTGTTCCATCCAAAATCAAAATTTTTCGATTAGGTGAGCCACTATTTGCTTTATCGCAGATTCTCACTATTTTTTTAAGTTCATTTGCTAAGTTTGACTGATTGTGTAATCTTCCAGCGGTATCGATAAGCACTCTATCTACCCCTTTTGCCACGGCAGAAGAGATGGTATCAAAAGCCACGGCTGAGGGGTCATGACCCTGAGCCGTATAGATGATAGGAACATTTAATTTATCTGCCCATCTTCTTAACTGCTCAATCGCGGCTGCTCGAAAAGTATCTCCAGCCCCTAAAAGTACGGAAAATCCCTCTTTTTTATAGTTGTGAGCCATCTTTGCGATAGTTGTAGTTTTTCCAGCCCCATTTACACCTATGATAAGTTCCACAAAAGGCTTGGCAATATTTTGCTTATCTTCGGGAATATCTGTAAAATAGGAGAGCATAACTCTTCGTAAATCTGCTCTTTTAATTTTGTTGCTTGGAGGTAGATAGTAGATGATATTTTCAACCACTTCATAAGTTACATCCGCCTCTAGCAAAATCTCCTCAATCGTCTCTTTATCTACCAATAACTCTTTTTTGGGAGCAATTTTTTTGATAGCCTCAACGGTTTTGGCTAAACCTTTTTTGATAAATCCAAACATCAGTTTTCCATCGCTCTTTTGATGTCTGATTCTATCATCTCTTCTGGAACTGCACCTTTGTAATCGATGACAAAATTTCCATCTCTATCGTACATCGCCATATATGGGATGGATTGGACACCGCCTAAAAGTTTTTCATAATCGAAATTTGCTAAACTATTTGTGACGATATAATTCACACCATAATAGTTCATAAAACTTTTTACCTCTTCGGGGTCTTTGCCATCTTCGAGAAGAACTGCAATAATCACAAAATCATCTTTGTATCTATTTTGGAGATTTACCAAATGGGGGATTTCAGCTTTGCATGGTGGACACCAAGTTGCAAAAAAATTAACTAACACAACTTTACCTTCGTGTTCTTTGAAATTATATTTTTTATCTC
The DNA here is from genome assembly GCA_029932985.1 of Campylobacterales bacterium. Lineage (GTDB taxonomy): Bacteria > Campylobacterota > Campylobacteria > Campylobacterales > JAOZPA01 > JAOZPA01. The sequence goes on along the minus strand of JAOZPA010000126.1, from coordinate 2,480 downwards.
CCTCTTTTGTGATAGTTACGATTTGATTAGTTGAAGCATCTCTAAGCACAACTGTATTTGAAATTTGTTTTTCGCCATTTTGATTTGTGCTATTTTTTTTGTTACCTTCTTGCTTTCCTGTAGTATCACAACCACTCAATAAAATTGTTATCAATAAGATTAATATATAACTTTTTTTTCTCATATCTATCTATCCTTAAAAAATTTGACTAACTGTCATAGTAGCTTAACTTTACTTATATTTAAGTAAATAAAGGATAAGTATATATAAAATTTTTAATAAAGGCTTTGAGTTGGGTAATGTTGTAATACCACCAAAAGATAGATTTAGAAAAAAGGCGATTTGGGAATTAAAAAGAGCTAAAAAAAACTTCAATCCCAAAAAAAATATGTTGATTTTAAGGGAAATTGAGGGGATTTTGAGGCACTACAAGGCGAAAACTGTATTACTTTATATACCTTTGGAAATTGAGGTTAATTTAAAAAAACTTATAAGTAAATTGAGGGGGAAAATAGCGGTTTTTGTCCCATTTATGGAAGGTGTCAGTTTTAAAATGGTAAAATATAGGTTGCCTTTAATGGCTAAAAAATTTAACATTTACGAACCTCCAAATTCAAACTTCAAATTTATAAAATTAGATGTGGCAATAATCCCCGTTCTAGGGGTTGACAGGGATTTTAAGCGAATTGGATTTGGCAAGGGAATGTATGACCGTTTTTTTGAAACACTAAATTACAAACCAAAGATAATTTTTATTCAAAAAACTATCTGCATGACAGACAAAGTTATAACTAATAATTATGATATACAGGCTGATTTTTATATAACCCCTCAAAAAAAATTTGTGAGGACATTGAATGATACTAGAACTTGGTATAGGAGGAACTTTCGCCGCCATAGGCGGAGTTGCAGGATTTCTTGTTGCGAGAAAGATGGATATTGCAAAATATGACATCCACATCACTCAAGCAAAAGCAAAAGCAAAGGCGATTGAATATGAAGCGGAGATAAAGCTAAAAAATATAGATATTCAAGAGCGAGAGATTGAACTTGCAAACAAAAAAAAGTATGAGGATAAAGCGAGAGTTTTAGCCAAAGATTACTCAAAAAAAGAGCGAGAGTTAAAGAAAAAAGATACTACTTTAAATAATATGTTCAAAGAGGAACTAAAAAATATTTCAGTAGAGAAAGATAATATCACCAAACTAAAAGAACAAACAGATGTTATCTACGAAGATGCCAAAAACACAAAGCAAGGCTATGAAAAAAAGCTGATAGAGACAAAAGCGATACTTGAGCAAGTGGCAGGTTTTACGGAGGATGAAGCTAAAAAAATCATCTTAAAGCAGGTTGAAGAGGAGTCTCGTGAAGATATAGCTCATATTGTGCGAAAATATGAGGAGATGGCAAAAAAAGATGCAGAAAAAAGAGCTAACTATATTATCTCACAAGCTACTACTAGATTTGCAGGAGAGTTTGCAGCGGAGCGACTTATCAATGTAGTGAGCCTAAAAGAGGATGAATTAAAGGGGCGAATTATCGGTAAAGAGGGGCGAAATATCAAAACCCTTGAAACTCTTTTGGGGGTTGATATTATCATCGATGACACTCCTAATATTATTGTTGTTAGTAGTTTCAATCTTTACCGACGAGCAATCGCCACCGAGGTTATCAATCAACTCATAACTGATGGCAGAATCCAACCAGCTAGAATAGAATCTGTATATGAAAAAACCAAAAACAACTTTGATAAAAATTTAATCGAAGAGGGTGAAAATATCGTAATAGATTTAGGAATTGGGCGAGTTCATCCAGAGATTGTAAAACTCATCGGAAGATTAAAATTTCGAGCAAGTTATGGTCAAAATGCGTTAGGACACTCACTTGAGGTCGCTCATTTGGCAGGAATAATCGCCGCAGAACTTGGGGGCGATGACAAATTAGCCCGTCGAGCAGGACTTCTTCACGATATAGGAAAAGCCCTAACCCACGAATTCTCAGGAACTCACGTCGATTTGGGGGCTGATATTTGCAAAAGATACCACGAAGATGATATTGTCATAAATGCCATCTATGCTCACCACGGTCACGAAGAGGCAAAAACCATCGAGGCGGCAGCTGTTTGTACGGCGGATTCCCTCTCTGCTGCTCGTCCAGGGGCTAGACGAGAGGTGCTTGAAAGTTTTCTAAAGCGAGTTAAAGCTATTGAAGATATTGCCACTAGCAAACGAGGTGTCAAAACTGCCTATGCCATTAGTGCAGGGCGAGAGGTGCGAATTATCCTAAATGCAAATTTGGTAAATGACAGCGAGGCGGCGTTGGTCGCTAAAGAGATTGCTAAAGAGGTGGAGGAAAATGTGCAATATCCAGGGGATATTAAAATAAATGTAATCCGACAAACACGAGCGATTGAGTATGCTAAATAGCTAAAACTTTTGGCTCATTATTTCGCAAGAATCCCCAATCAATGTAAGTTTGG
>JAOZPA010000125.1 GCA_029932985.1 Campylobacterales bacterium | reverse complement strand
CACAAAAAAGAACAGCTGAATTAACAAAACTGCACCTTATTATAATTACACCTTAATATAGATGTAATCTGTAGGTTCAACATCTTCTGAACCTACAAAATTCAAATTCCCGCTCGTGTACCGTAATCCAAAAATGCCATAATCTAAGTAAAAGTTGATAATAAATTGGAAAAAGTAGGAATATTGTATTTATAAATATTTTAAGGATTAGAAATTAATTAATATCATAAAGCTTAGACAAAAAATCCCTAAAAACAGGTAAAAGATTTATAAACTTTGGTATATTGTTAAATTTCTAATCCTAAATTACCCTCTATCCAGAAGTTTAGAACCAAATTAAAATTATCAAAAAATAGATAGAGGTCGTCCCGAAAGAATTAAAATAATAATTTTCTTTATATATACAAGGTGTATTTTATAGTAAAAGGTGTAAAATGTCAAGAGGAGAAAAAATATGAGTTTAGCAAATAAGTTATATAAGATTGGAAAATCAATTACAGATAAGAAAACAATAGAATCTTTGATACGAAGAGAACCTGATAGTTCAAAAGATTATCAAACAGTAGCTATTGATTTTAGTTTAAAAAAAGGAATTATGGAATATAGTAATATATCTAATGATAGTTGCCAAAATAGTTTTTATAGTGAAAGGCTTGGCGGTAGTTCATCAGCTATTTTTTATCTTTATCCTAATTTAATAGTTCATAATGAGGTTTTAATAAATGCTAAAATAAAGGGTAAATTTTCTCAACTGATAGCTACTTTAGAAAATATTCTAACTTATCAATATGCAAATGAGAAAAATAGCATTTTTTTACAATTTATTTTGGAAAATATAAAAGATAAAAAGATAATTGATAAGCTGAAAAATTATTTAAAAGGAGATTATCTTTATCTCATTACTATAAATAATAAATCACTTTTTGAGGTTATGCCTGAAATATGGGATAATTGGTTTGAAAATCCTGCTATACCATATAAAGATTTAGAACCTAAGTATTTTTATGATTATATATCAGATGAAGAATCTTTAGTTGGTTACAATACTGACATTGGTTGTTGTACTGTTAATAACTATAACGATAAATTAAAACATCGTATTATAGACAATATTCCTCTTTCAAAAGAGAGTGCTAGATATATTAAATTTGGTTGGCTTTATACAAAGAAATATCTTTTATTTTATTTTGATGGTATGCAATTTATGATAATTCCCTCCTATGCTAAAGAAAATGCTCAAGAGTTTAAAGATATTATATCAAAATTAAAAACTGCTAATGAGAATACTAATGTAAAAAGAAATACACTTAAAATTTTAGCCAATGAAGAGGCAGATATAAAAAAAATAATAACTAAGTTAGAGAAACTCAAGAAAAAAGATGAACAGAAGATAAAAGAGACAAAAGAAGAGTTAGAAGAAAAGAGAAAGATGAAAAGTAATCTAACATCAAAAATTGCTGATGGACTATTTACAAATTTTAAAGATGATATTAAATATTTAGAATTTATTCAAGGTTTAACTGTTGATATAATCTTTATAGAATTAAATAAAAATGAAGTTAAAATATTTGGTTCACTAGAAGAAATTCTACCTAGTAAAATATTAAAGATTGTTACTAAAATGAATGAATATAATATTAACGACCAAATAACTCTTGCAAATAAAGACTACACACAGACATATTTACATGACTTTTTTCACAGAGATGAACTTTATTTTTATAAAATGAATAAGCGAAAAAATGATCCAAAAAATACCTCTTATCGTGCTAAAATATTATCAGAAAGATTTTATTTAGCTAAGCTATTATTGGGTGATAATAAAATTTCATCAAGAGAATTATATAAACGATTTGAATTTAATGCAGAATATGATTATGAACATAAAAAAAGATTTAATGATAAAATGATAAAAGTTTGGATAGATAATGGGCAAAGAGGTTCTAAAGATGAGAATAATATTCTTGCTTTTTTTAATGATAAAGAAATCAATAAAATAAAGGATTAGAAAAGTGGAAAACAATAAAAAAATGGATTATATACTTTTTTCAGATAGTTATAAATGTGAAGAGAGTAAAGATGATATTTTGAAAAAAGCTTATTATCTTGGAGCATATTGCAAAGCTGTAATTAATAGCTCATTTAAATCAAAAATTTCAGAGGGAAATACAACATTTAAAAGATGGTTATCTAATCAAATTATAAATGAAAAGAATTTAAATAAAATTTTTGACCAAGCAGGAAGATTTGAAGAAAAATTAAATTTAGGAAGTAATCGTTTATTAGATTTAAGCACACAAGTAACAACCTATACTGAGGTATCATCAAAATCTATTTCTAAATATATAGTTTCCTACTATTTCAGAAAAGGATTTAATGAGTATATTAAATTTAGAAGTGAACAAAAAGAAAATGATGACAAAGTAACAGCACACAATAAAAAAATTAAAGGAGCAAAATAATGACTAATTTAGCAAAAGAGAGTGAGATTTTATTTATATGGGATACAAGACTAAGCAATCCAAATGGTGATATGATGAGCGATAATGCTAATCGTTTTGATGAGATTGATGAGAAAGCAATTATAAGTGATGTAAGAGTTAAACGAACAGTTAGAGACTATATTCAATATCACAAAAATATAGACATTTTTGTTAATAATGATGCAATTTTAGCAGGATATAAAGATGAAAAAGGAAAAATTAAAAGTGTTACTGCTGAAAATAGATTTAATCAGATAAAAGAGCAATTTAAGGATATAAAAAATGAAAAAGATATATTTCTAAACTGTATTGATAATAGGCTTTTTGGTGGTGTTGCCCCTAAGAGTGGATTACAACTTATTGGAGCTGTTCAATTCTCTTGGACAAAATCACTTAATAAGACAGAAACCATACTTTCACAAGGTACAGGAGCATTTGCAACAGAATCAAAAAAAGATGGAGAGGCTAAATTTACAAAAACATTTAGAGTAGATAATTATATTCCTTATGCTATCTTCCCAACTTATGGAACGATTAACCGTGCTAATGTTTCAAATTGCAAAACTACTAAAAAAGATATAGATGAGCTGATTGAAGGATTATGGTTTGGTACAAAAAAACTTAATACTCATACGAAAATGGGACAAAAACCTAGATTGCTGTTACAAATTATCTATAACGATGATTCTAACTATTTTATAGGCTTACTTGATGAATTAGTAACTCTAAAAAATAGTGATGAAATTAGAAGTTTAGATGAAGCAGAATTTGATTTTTCAGAGTTAATTAAAGTTATAAACAGTGCTGAATCATTTATAGATAAGGTTCAAGTTATTCTTGATAATAAAATGGAAAAATATAAAAATGAGTTCAATAAAATTAAAAAGATAGAGTTTATAGAAGAGACTAAACTTTTTAATCAAAAGTAATATTATGTTTGCCTTTAAAATATGGGGAAACTTTGCATCATTTAGAGACCCTTTGACTATTAGTCAAAATTTATCTCTTCCTCTTCCTCCAAAAACAACCATCGGGGGAATGATGGCTTCAATTTTAGGGATTGATGATTATTTTGAAGATAATGATTATTTTAATTTTGGCTACTCTTGTGTTATATTAAATGAGATTAGAAAAAAAAGCTTTTCTCAAAATTATATTGAAAAATATACAACGAGAGTGGGTACAAAAATTACAGCTTATGAAACTACTATTAAAAAGTATAGAGAAGTAGAGAAAGCAAAAGAGAAACTTTTAAGTTTGCAACAAGAAAAAAATAAGCTTTTAACATTAGATTCTTTAAAAAAAAGTCAAGAGATACAACTTTCTAAAAAGCCTGTACAAATTTATAAACAATTAAAACTACTCAATAAAAAATGCAAAATATTACAAGAGGAATTGGTTAAATGGGAAAATAAAAAAAATGAGACTTTTATTAAACCCAAACCAACTAATAGGGAATTAATTTTAAATCCATATTATCTTATTATTATTAAAGATTTTAAATATAAAGAGCAAATTTTGAAACATCTAATAAATCACTCTGCTATTTTTCCATTTTATTTAGGAAATAGTGAATTTAGTGGAAATTTTCAGTATATAGATTCTAAAATTATTGAATATAAAATTGACAAAGTTAATTCCTTTACAACTAATGCAGAGATAATTGATTTTAGTTTTGAACAAAAATATTCAAATCTTACAATGCCATTAAAAACTGTAAAAGATAGACAATATAAAAATTTTAAAAAAATTATCTTTAGTAATAAAATTATTAATTTAAAAGAGAAAATAGAAGGACTAAAAATAGAACTTTTATTAGATAAAAAATTAAAGGAATTTGGCTGTGAATTTATTTAAAGTAGAAAAAAACCTTTGGTCTCATCCTGATAAACCTTATATAAATCATATTAGAAATATAGCAAACTCTTTTGATGATGAAGCACATAAAATTTCAGCAAAATTTCATGATATAGGTAAGCTTTCTAATGAGTTTCAAAGATATATTCGTAAAGAGACAAATAAAAAAACAACACATGCCATAGAGGGAGGTTATCTTTTTATCTTTTTAGCAGAAGAGAGAAATTTTGATTTTCTTCCTATTTTTTTTAGTATTGTCAAACATCATCTGTCATTATCAAATATTAAAGAGGATATATATAAATATAGTAATAAATTCGATAATAATTTTGAAAAAGAAAATTGGATTAAAAAAATATCTATTATAGAAAAAAATCTTCATTTAAATAGTGGGCATAATGCAGATGAATTTTATAAACTTTTTAAAAAGTTTTATAATAATTTTTCTAATTTTTCAAATATAGAAACTTTTTTTCTTTTTAAAGAGCGATATTCAAAACTGATCTTGGCAGATAAATTTGAAGCTATTTTTAATAAATCTTATGATAATCTTGATTACTTTAAAGACAAAGAGATAGAAGAGCATTTAATTAAGATAGAAAATATTATCTCTAAAAAACAGAAAGAGAGTCCAAGCGAATATAGGACAAAAGCAAGAGAAACTATATTTAGAAACTATAAAAATGCAACAGATACAAATATTTATCTCATCAAAGCCCCTACAGGAATAGGTAAAACTTTCATAGCTTTAGAACTAGCACTTAAAATTGCCCAAGATAAAGGAGATAAAAGACGAATTATTACAGCAATTCCTTTTACTTCCATCATTGACCAAACTCATCAAGAGTATGAAAATATTTTAGGTAATGGTTCAGTTCTGAAATATCATCACTTAACAAAATATAAAATAGATGATGATGAAAAAGAGCAGTTTTCACAAAAGGTATTTTTGACTGATATTTGGCATGAGCAGTTTATAGTTACCACTTTTAACCAGCTTCTCTATACACTTTTTTCAAATCATAATAGAGATAATGTACGGCTAGAGACTCTTCGTGATTCTGTTATTATCGTGGATGAGGTTCAAAATATCCCTAGAGTTCTAATCTCTAGTATTATTAAAATATTTGAATTGTTTGCCAAAGAATATAATATTCATTTTATTATTATGTCTGCTACAATGCCATCTTTTGAAGATTTACTAAATAATTCGGTTGTATTATCAGAAAATTGGTTTTATAATGATAAAAAAAATCGTTATAGATTGCACTTTAAACCCGATATAAATGATTTTGAGACTTTAACAGATGAGATAAATAGCAATGATAAATCTCTACTTTGTGTGGTTAATACCATAAATAAAGCTAAAACTCTTTATAATGCGATAGAGAAAAATAATGATTGTTATCTTTTAACTACCCATCAAATACCTAAACATCGTAAAGCTATTATTAGACTTATAAAGTATCGACTGAAAAAAAAGCATAAGATAAAGCTTATCTCAACTCAACTAATAGAAGCAGGAGTTGACCTTGATTTTGATGTGGGTTATCGTGAGTTTGCCCCTTTTGGTTCGATTATTCAGATGGCAGGACGAGTTAATAGAGAGGGAAAAACAGGAATAAGTGATGTCTTTATTTTTGATTTTTTAGAAATAAAAGGACAAAGTAAAGAGATTAAACGATTGCCCTATCGTGATATTGATTTGCAAAAAAATAACACCATAGCTTGGCTAGAGACTCCACTTGAAGAGATAAAAATACTTAAAAATTTAGAGACCTATTTCACAAAAATAAAAGATGAAACAAGTAATGTAGATTTATTAGAACCAATGCAAAAATTGGAATTTAAATCATTAAAACAACTTTTAGATGAAAACTTTATGCCAAAGCAACCTTGGAAAGTTTCACTTTTTATAGAACAAAAAGAAAATCATTTTAATGAGTTTATAGAAAAACGAACTAAAATATTTGAAGAAAATAATAAATTTGATGCAATAAAATTAGTTAAAAACTTAGAAAAAGATTTAGGGCTTTACACTATTTCAATCAATAATAAGCTTATTGAAGAATATAGAACAAAATATAATATCAAAGAGCTTTTTGGTAGATTTATTTTATATCCTAAAAGTAAATATTATACAAAAAGAGGTGGATTTAATCTAAATTTAACTATTGAAGAGGAAGCATTTTCATAAATATCAACATAGGATTTTAAAATGAATCAGGACATTAGATGGAAACAGCGATTTTTAAACTAT
>JAOZPA010000124.1 GCA_029932985.1 Campylobacterales bacterium | reverse complement strand
CCTGCTGATATTCAAAATGCAATTAAGGGGCTAGTTGGCGGTTTTGCTAGATAATCTCTTTTAATTCTCATAATATGGTGTAATTTTCTAACTACACCATTATTACTCATCAATATTCTCATCAAAATCATCTACATCAAATCTAAAAATAGAAAATTTTTCTTTTTACTTTTAAATTTATCATTTTTTTGCTAAAATGTCAGGACTAATTATTTAAAACAAGGAAAATTAAATGAAGACATTATTTGTTTCAAGTGAAATTTACCCTTATGCAAAAAGTGGTGGTTTGGCAGATGTTGCCCATTCACTACCTGAAAGTTTGGCAAATCAGATAGAGGTTTATTCGATTATGCCTCTTTATAAATTGATTGACAAAAAAAAATTTGGCATAAAAAGTACAGAGTTAAAATTTGAATATTGGTTGGCTGGAGTTTCTTATGAATTTGAAATTTTTATGACAACTCAAAATCGTTATCAACTTTTTCTCTACAATGATATTTTGTGCGATAAAGAGGATTTGTATGGTACAAGTGAGGGGTCATACTCCAATAATGCCTTAAGATTTGGACTTTTTTCATACGGGGTTTTGGAATCTATGATACGACTAAATTTAGGGGTCAGCACCATTCACATCAATGATTGGCAAAGCTCACTCATCGCTCTACTTGCCAAAGAGAGGTATAAATTATCTCAGAAAATCGTTTTGACCATTCATAATTTGGCATATCAGGGGATTTTTGATAAATCGATTATGGAAACTTTGGAGATTGATTGGAGTGATTGTTTCAAGGCGGATAGGTTTGAATATTTTGATAATGTGAATTTTTTGAAATCTGGAATTTTTTATAGTGATGAGATAACTACGGTCAGCCCAACTTATGCGGATGAGATTCAAACTCCACTTTTTGGAAATGATTTGGATGAGATTCTAAAGGAAAATTCGCACAAACTCACGGGGATTTTAAATGGGATTAGTTATCGGGCTTTTAACCCCAAACGCGATAAATCTCTTTATAAAAAATTTGCAATTAAAAATTTTCAAGACAAAACGGTAAATAAGGAGGAGTTGCTAAAAGAGTTGGGTTTAAAAAATGAGACAAAAGAGCGACCGTTATTTGCATTTATTGGTAGATTTACAAGCCAAAAAGGGATTGAACTTTTGATAGAATCTCTTTCATTGTTTAAAGATTTAGAGGCAAATATGGTGATTTTGGGGAGTGGCGAGGAGGAGTACAATAAAGTTTTTCGCTCTTTGCAAAATCGATATGATAATATCCATATAGAGATAGGATATGATGAGAGTTTGAGCCGAAAAATTTATGCAGGGGCAGATTTTTTGATGATGCCCTCAATTTTTGAGCCGTGTGGATTAAATCAAATGATTGCGATGCGATATGGAACGATGCCGATTGTGGCAAAAACTGGTGGACTCAAGGATACGGTTTTTGATTTTAGTGATGTGGATGAAAATTTTGATAAAGGTGTGGGAATAACATATCAAGAGCAAAATGTTTTTTGGTTTTTACACGCTTTGGCAAAAGCCCTTTCACTTTATGGCAACCGTAAGAAATTTAGAAAAATTTGCAAGAATAATATGAAAGTAGATAATTCATGGAAACATTTAGCTAAAGAGTATCTAAAAATCTATTCATCATAGAAGCTATTGTGAAAAAATATTTAATTATCATACTCTATTTTTGGTTACTCAGCACCATCTCAGCTACCGAAGTTAAAGACAGAAATAGCACAAAAAAATTGACAGATTATGAAAAATATTTAGAAGAGATAAAAAAAGATAAAAGTTTATTAGATGAACTATCCATTACAGGAAGTTTTGAGATTAAAATAGAAAAAAATTTTTGAGATTGATTGGTTCTTTTGCCAAATAATAATCCAAAAAATTTAAAATAGGGAGAATATGTGAGATTATATATAGATTATGGAGCAACAAATTTTAGGTATCAGTATGATAATGATGAGGTTTTTGTATTTTTTAGCTCTGAAATTGATTTGAAAGAGTTTTTAGATGAGCAGATTAGCCAAAATAAAGTTTCTTTTGTGGCTATCTCTTTTGCAGGTCAAGTTGCCAATGGTAAAATTATTTCGTCGCCAAATATTGGGATTGAGCCCTTTGATATCAAGGATTATGTGAAGCAAAAGTATAATATTCCGCTGGAGATAGAAAATGATATAAATTGTGCTACATTAGCAGAGGGTTTTACTCGAATTTCTAAAGTTTTGACACTTTTTTATATTGGTACGGGGCTTGGAGGCGGTACAATTTTGGGAGATAATACACTTTTGCGAGGGGCGAATTTTTTAGGTGGTGAATTTGGTCATATTCCATTTAAGAAAACTCCATTTACTTGCGGATGTGGGCGAGATGATTGTTTGGAGTTAAGTACAAGTGGGGGTGCAATTTTGAAATGGACTAAACATTTTAATTTGGAGTTAGATGAAGTGACTTTGACAAATCTTAAAGAGTTGGATGAAAAAAATGCAACTTTGATTTATAATAATTTTTATGAGGGGTTGAGATTGCTTTTTCATACGACCTTAAATTTTATTGACCCGGATTATCTCATTATTGGTGGTGGAGTGGCTCAAGATGAGACAGAAATAGTTGAATTTTTGAAAAAAGAGATAGAGAAATCATCATATAATGAGAGTCGAAAGAGATTTACAATTGAGATGTCAAGTTTTGAAAATGGGAGCTTGGAGGGTGCAAGGCTACTAGGAAATTAAAATTTCGGGTAGAGAATCATCTCATTAAACCATCTTTTAACAAAATTTTTGCTATTATCGGGCAATTTAAAAAATCGGGTAGGATTGATGAAAGTAGTTACAGGTGTGGTTGGAAATGATGTTCATGTGGTGGCAAATCGGTTGATTGAGATTTCACTAAAAGAGCGAGGGTTTGAGGTTTTTAATTTGGGTGTGAATACATATCTTGAGGAGTTTATCGATGCGGTGGTGGAAACGAGAGCGGATGTGCTTTTGATTTCGTCACTCAATGGTGAGGCTGAGGGGTGGTGTAGGGATTTGCAAAGTTTGAAGTCCAATTATGATTTGAAAGATGTGATTTTTATGATTGGTGGAAATTTGGGTGTGGGTGAGATGAATCCTGCGGAAATTGTGCCAAAGTTTAAAGATTATGGATTTGATTTGGTGTTTCATCAGGTTGATTTAAATGAGGGGCTTGATGTTTTGGAAGAGTATTTGGGGGCGAGAAGATGAATCTGTTAGCGATTGAGCGAGATGCGATTGTGGGCAATGAGTTTATTGAAAATTTTGATTTTGCAGAGGTTGAAGAGTTTATCAAAAATGCAAGTGCAAATCTTTTTATCTCCCATAAATTCAAAAATTCAAATGAAATTTTGGTGCAACCCCGTGGTGGATTTCCCACCTATGACAAAGTTTTTGAGCTTTATGAAGAGTTTGAAAAGGTAAAGGTTGATGTACTTCCACTCACTATTGATAGCAATACACGGCTCAATGATTATGAAAGTGCTAGAAAAATGCTCAAGCTTTCAGAGGAGAGTGAGATGGATATGCTAAATGGTTATCCGCTGATAAATCATGGTTATCGAACGACACGGCGAATGATTACCCATTTTGACACTCCAGTGAGTTTAAGACACGGTACTCCTGATGCAAGATTGCTTGTAGAGGTTGCACTAGCAAGTGGGATTTTTGAGATTGAGGGAGGTCCGATAAGTTATCTTTTGCCATACTCCAAAAATTTTCCGCTGGATAAGGCATTTTTGTATTGGAAATATGTGGAAAAAGTTTGTGCTAAATATTCTAAGCTAAATCTGCCAATTAACCGTGAGAGTTTTGGTCCACTCTCCGCTACTTTGCAACCTCCTGCGATTGTGCTTGTGATTCAGATTTTGGAGATGTTGCTCTCTTTAGAGGAGGGTGTGAAATCATTTTCAGTTAGTTTTTCTCAAACTGGCTCGATGAATCAAGATATTGTGAGTTCAAATGTGATTAAAAAACTTTCACGATTTTATGCAGATAAATTTGGTCATGATGATGCTACGATTAATTTGGTTTATCATCAATGGATGGGGGCTTTTCCACGAGATAAAAATTTTTCAGAATCGCTAATTAATACTAGTACGGTTATTGCATCGATTGTGGGGGCTGATAAAATTATTACAAAAACACGAGATGAAGCTTTTGGAATCCCGACCAAAGAGGCAAATGCTTTAACGGTTGCCAATACTAAATATACCCTTAAAATTTTAAAAGGAATCCCCAAAATCAGTGATGAAGAGGAGGAGGAGAATTTAACAAATGAGGTAAATGAGATTTTGGAAGCGGTGTTTAATGATAAGGCAGATACACTTTGGCGAAAGATTTTTAACTCAATCAAAAAGGGATATATCGATATTCCATTCTCTCCACATATTATAAATAACAATGAAGTTATTACAATTAGGGATAAAAATTTTAATATCAGAATTTTAGAAAAGGGGAAACTTCCAATCTCTAAAAAAAGCTTTGATTATGAAAAATCAAAAATAAAACTGGATAAAGATAGAACTGTGGTTGACCAAATCATCGATGGAATAGGGATAATGCTGTGATTGCTTATTTAAGTAATAAATTTGTGAAATAATAACAATTAGTCTAGTTTGATAATGTTTTTTTTATATTTATGTGGTAAAATTTACCATTAAAAAAATAATAGGGGATAATTATGTTATTAAATTTTAAAGTAGAAAATTTTAAATCTTTTAAAGATTGTATTGATTTTTCTATGGAAGCCACAAAACTTTCAAATTTACTAAAAAATGTTTTTACAGTTAATAATATTTCATTATTGAAAACAGCTTCGATATATGGAGCAAATGCTGGTGGAAAAAGTAATTTAACAAAAGCTATGTTAAAGATGAAAAATATTATAAAAAATTCTTTTGATATAGAAAAAGTTAAGGGATATAAGCATGAGTCTCATCTATTAAATAGCAGTAGTGTGGATAAAGCTACAATTTTTGAAGTTGAATTTATTGCAAATGAAATAAAGTATAGATACGGTTTTGAAATAGATAAAAATGCTAGAATTTTAGAGGAGTGGCTTTTTTCTAAAAAATTAAAAAAAAGAGCAAAAGAGATTACATTATTTAAAAGAGAAAAAAAGAAAATAGAGCTTGGAGCATTATTTAAAGAGGGAAAAGGTATTGAAGATAAAATAAGAGACAACTCTCTTTTTTTAGTAGTAGTTGCTAATTTTAATGGCAAAATATCAAAAATAGTTTTGGATTGGTTTAATAATTTTAATATTATTTCAAATTTAAAAAGTGAAAAATTTAAATTTTATAGTTTTGATAAATTAAAAGATAAAAACTTTAAAGATAAAAACTTTAAAGATAAAATTGTAAATATGATAAAAGATGCTGATATAGATATCTATGACATAATAAATAAAAAAGTATCTTTTGAAGAGTTAGAGATGGATGAAAAAAATTTAAAAAAAATACCTCAAAAGCTTTTAGAGGACTTAAGAGACAAAGGACTAAATAGAGTTGAAACAGTTCATATGAAGTATGATAAAAATAACTCTTTTGAATCTTTTATCCCTTTTAATTTAAGTTTAGAATCTGATGGAACTCAAAAACTTTTAGCTTTGTCTGCTCCTATTATTGAAGTTTTACTAAATGGAGAAGTTTTAGTTATTGATGAGTTAGAAAATAGTATGCACACTATTCTAGTTGAAAAAATTATTGAACTTTTTAATTCACAAGAAACAAACCCAAATAATGCTCAACTTATTTTTACAACCCACAATACAAAAATATTAAATCAAAAGCTTTTTAGAAGAGACCAAATTTGGTTTGCACAAAAAGATATTTATGGATGTAGTGAGTTATATTCATTAATTGAGTATGGAAAAGGAACAAGAAATGATGCAAATTTAGAAAAAAAATATTTAGAGGGTAAATTTGGAGCAAAGCCAGATATAGACTCATTGAATTATATGGAGTAACTTATGTCTTTTAGTAAAAATCAAAAAAATAGAAGTATAAAACAGAAAAGAAAAGAAAAACCGATAGTTTTAATAGCTTTTGAAGATAAAAAATCCTCAAAATATTATTTTAGAAAATTACTTAATGCAAATGGATTAAGTGGTAAAGTTATATTAGTTGATATTGATAAAGGGCAAGACCCTAAAAGTGTTATTGAAAAATTAGAAAAGCATAAAAAAGATAATCCTAAAGATATTTTTGAATATGAATGGATTGTTATTGATAGAGATGATTGGAGTAAAGATAAATATTTAGGAACAATAGAGAAAGCTAGACAAAAAAATATCTGTGTGGCTTTTGCAAATGATGCTTATGAATTATGGATTCTTTTACATTTTGAACCAGTTACAAGATATACCCATAGAAATATTTTAAATAGCAGATTAAATAAAATATTTCAAAATAAATTTGGAAAAAAATATGATAAATCTTCAAGAGATGTATATAAAAATATAATTGAATATCAAAATAAAGCTATAAAAAATACTAAAAAACTTATTTCTCAAAATATAAAAGATAACGGAAGAATAAACCCTCAAAATAACCCCCTCACAACAATATATCAATTAGTAGAATGTTTAAATAATATAAACTCTCCAGAAAAAAAGGAATTTTGCAAATGCTTTCCACAAAAAACAGATTAGGAAAAAGATGAAAAAATTATACATAGACATAGGAAGTACCTATTTTAAAATA
>JAOZPA010000028.1:14740-22580 GCA_029932985.1 Campylobacterales bacterium | reverse complement strand
TTTCTAAGATAGTTTGCTTTCCAATAATCTTTATACTCTTTTTGTTTTAACTCTTCATCACTTTCATAAGGAAGATTTAGATTATTTCCAAAAACTAAAATTCCATATTTTATATATTGACGAATTAGGATACTGCTATCATCTTCCAAATATTTTTTATAAGTATATATAGGATTGCAAATATACCCTTTTTTTAAAAAGTAGATTTTGTATAATTCAAGTATAGTTTGAATATCCTGATAGTTCACCTCATCAAATATTAATAAAATATCAATATCACTAAATAGATTTGCTCTATTTTTAGCATAAGAACCAAATAGATAACAGTTTAATATATTTTTATCATCTATTTTTAATACAGATTCTATTATCTCTTTAATAGTTAATATTTTTGGAGATTTAGTTTTTTTAAACATCTAGCTTTTTAACTCTTGCATAAGCAAATTAAAAGATTGATTAGTAAGACTAAACTCTTTACTATATGTAGAAAAGTTTTTCAATCCATTTTTCACTTCATCTATAATCTTTTGAGCATCTTTAATGCTATGTTTTTCAGCTAAATTTAGCAAATGTTTCTCAGTTGGATTTTTACCTTCTCCTAAGTAAGTTGTACTATGTTCCCCTCCCGGTCCATACGAAAAAGTCAAATCATAAGCAGGAGATAATTTCCAATTATACTCATCATCCAGTAAAAAAGAGAAATTTTTAGCATGGTCATCACGATTATGTGCAAATAGATTAAAACATGCTAAACGATACATTTTTATCACTTCATATATATCTTTACACAAGTGAAAAGTCAAAGTAAGCAGATCATCATAATCCAAAACAGGCATTCTAAAGTCACTATGTGTAAGTCCCGCTACGGAATGTATGTGAACTCTTTCATCCTTAACTCTATCAAACCTTTGTATCGCAAAGTAAGTCCCATATTTTCCTTTGAGTAGTTTTGTATCTGGCATATCAATCTTTGCATCTTTTGCCATTAAAGAGTAGATATATTCTATCTTTCCTATATCTTTAGTATCGTGAGATGAAGCAAACTTTACCATATAGTGAGTAAATCCATTTTGAAGTTTTTGAGAACCTGAAATAATATTGTTATTCTTATCTATCTGTATCATAGCCTTAGGTCTAGCTCCCGCAGATGAGCCTCCTAATTCTAAAAATCTTTCTATATACTCTTGAGTATCTTCTTTAAGTATCTCCATCGATTGATGAGCGAGAGTATCTAAGACAATTTTTTGCATCTCAAAAGATACATTTTCAATAGATGGCTTATAACTCAAAGCTCCAATAGCATATTTGCCAATATAACCCAATCTATCTAAAGGGTTAATATCTCGATATTTTATATTTTGCTTTAAAAAGTATCTATCAAGAAGTAATCTACCCCATCCATCAGGCAAACTATCTCCAAATAGACCAAATAAACCCTCAAAAATATCATTATCACAAATAAAAACACCACTTTTTAATGGCAATTTATATGGAGATAACTCTATACCGCTTTGCAAAAATTGTTTATCGTATTCAAAATATATAATTCTATCTTTATATGCTAATTTACCCACCAAAAACTTTTTTGAATATATATCTAAAAAAACATCAATAGAGGTTATCATTTTATGCTACCTCGTTTTTTAGTATGAATCTCTTTAGCATCTATTATTTCATCTATTGAATTTATAGTTCTTTTTGTTAAATTTGCAATATTTTTAAAATCATCTAAACATTCCAAGATAAATGCCAATTTCAATAACGAATCAAGAGAAATCTGACCATTTGACTCAAATCTTTTTAAACTACCAAGACTCACACCACTTCGCTTTGATAACCCCTCTTGAGTAAAATTTAAAAAGAGTCTTTTTTGTTTGATATTTATTTTTAATTTTTCCATTACAGAATGTGGTGTATAAATATTTATATCTAACATATTACTCCTTAGTTGTTTAATTTAAATGATATAGCTTATATACTAGCTATTATTAAATATCTTGATTGATAAACTATTTAGATTTTCAATCAATCTTTTCCAATCTCACCTATTTTTTCGCCATTTTAATTACTCACCAATTTATATTTCTGCCTACTACTTCGTGGAATATTAGGAATAGTATAATTTATCAATCCAGCCTCTAGTAATCTTTTTATAGATCTTTTAATACCTCCAGAGAGTGTTTTATTTCCTAATTTTTCTGAAATATCTTTTGAAGATAGATTTCTGTCTCTTAATGTAATCAAAATTCGTTTATCTGTCTCATTTAGCTCAACTTGGGCTTCAACTTGGGCTTCAACTTGGGCTTCAACTTGGGCTTTGTAAAAAGTTGTTCGTACCGCTGTCCACTCATATTCATAAGTCGGCTTTGGTAATCCCTGCTTCAAGCATTCAGCTATGATATTTAAAGTACCTTTTCCCCAATTTTCAATAAAACCTGCTTTATAGAAAACAGAAGAGATAAGAGGATTAAATGGTTTTGACTGATGTGGTTTATCAAATTTTTCTATAGGAACTTCATCACTTAATAATGCTCCGTTATACATAACCAACTTATCATTATAAACTTTTATTTGCAAATTTGAAGTATTAGTATAGTCTCTATGAATTAGAGCATTTATAATTGCTTCTTTTAAGGCATCATAAGGGTACTCTAATTTTTCTCTTCGATGATGACCCTCATAAGAGATATAGGCTTTTAGATACTTTAGTCGTAATACATCTAAAAGATTATCAACTTGATCTATTAAATTTCCCTCTATAATATCACTAGTCTGAATATCTATTTCTGTTAAAAATCTTCCTATTTTGGAGTGAGATTGAATAAAATACTGTTGTGGATTTTTAGCAAACAATAGTATAGCTGCTCTTTTAATATATTTTCCTTCATAAAGATTTAATTTTCTAAGTAACTCTTCCAAATTATTCTCTTTATCAATATTTGGCACTCTGTCTTTTGCTAATATTTTAAATTTTTCAATAGTTTCTAAATTTATCTCATCTAATGTAAAGTTTTCTACAATTATATCATCCCAAGTTTTACCATATTTTTTAAGTATAAAATTCGTTAGATTAGTGCCATTTAGCTCTATGGTATTACTTCCACTTCTTTTATAAAATTTACCATTAAATGAGATAGGTGCATAGGTTTTTTCTATTATTATCTTAACAATATCTTTATATTCTAACTGCTGAATGGAAACATCAACCATAAGCCCTAACCTATTATTTATCTTATTGGGTAAGACTTCTAAAAGAGATTCTATATTTTTAACACCAAAAACCTTTTTATCATCAGAAATTCCAATATAAAACTCACCACCATCAGTGTTGGCTAAAGCACAAATGGTTTTAAGATATTCATCTTTCCAAATCTGTTTAAACTCTATGGTTTGTGATTCAACTTTATTTTGCATAAATTACTCCATAAATTGTTGGAAAACAGTTATCATATATTGTACTAGATATAATCTCTTCATATTCAATAATACTATTCTCATTTTGAGTTATAAGAGTTTCTATATTATACATATTTTTCACTATGATTTTTATATTTAGTCAGTTTTGCCATTTCAATTATTTCATTTTTGATAAATTTTAAATTTTTGTAGATTGCTTTTAATTTTATTATATCTGTGCTATCAAAGTTTCTACTTACAAAATATTGATATTTATTTTTGCCTAATTTTTCTAAAATCACAAAATTCCAAATCGCTCCAATAATATAAGCACCTTTCATTACTGTTTGATTATTTAATTCCACTGCACTAATAAGCTCTGCCAAAAGTTGCGGTCGGGGATTTGATTTTTCTATGCTTTTTTTAAATTCTTGAATAAAAAAATATGGCTTTTCTATTTCGTCTAAACCTTTTGCAACTATAAAATCAGCTTCACCATTAAATATAAATTCATCTGTTTGATACATTAATTTTTCATCATAAAAATCTCTTATTTCATTATCCATCAATACAAAATCGACTTTATTTAATATTGGTATAATAAATTTAGCCTTTAAATTTTCCTCTTTATAGTTTTCTATCAAATAAATATTTTTCTCTATTAGATTTTCCAATAAAGAAATATCATTTTGGGAAAGTTTAAAATCAAAATCAAACCATTCATCAAATCTATTTTTATCTTTTATATTTTGATGGATAGTTACAATTTTTTTTAATTTACTTAATTTCATATTAGTAAAAGTATAGGTAGGAATTACACCTTTTTCTAACTTATCTTCACCTTTTAACTGGATAATCTCTTTTTGTAATTTTTCAATCAATAAATCTTTTTCAATTTCACTCATTTTTTGCCAATATACCAATTATACATTTTTATTATTCCCTCTTTCAGCTCTACTTTATGTTTCCAACCCATATTATTTAGCTTAGATGAATCTGTTCGTTTTAAAAGTGTGCCATCAGGTCTATCCGTATTAAAATAAAGCTCACCTTTAAAGCCAACTATATTTTTAATTAAAAATGCTAACTCTTTTATCGATATATCTACTCCCGTACCAATATTTATATGTGTATTTCTAATTTCATTAGCCAAAGCTAAAGCATCGCTTCCAATTGTATCTTTAAAATCTCGATTTTCCATAATAAAAACACAAGCATCAGCCATATCTTCACTCCACAAAAATTCCCGTCGGGGGCTTCCGCTCCCCCAAATCTCTACTTTCTCTTTATTATCTATTTTTGCTTCATACATTTTTCGCAGAAGTGCTGGAAGAACATGCGAAGTTTCCAAATCAAAATTATCATTTATCCCATAAAGATTTGTAGGCATTACGGAGATAAAATTTGTGCCATATTGTAGATTATAACTCTCACACATCTTAATTCCTGCAATTTTAGCAATCGCATAGGGTTCATTTGTATATTCCAGAGGCGAAGTTAAAAGATACTCCTCCTTCATTGGCTGTGGAGAATTTTTGGGATAGATGCAAGTGCTTCCTAGAAACAGTAATTTTTTCACTTTATGCAGATAACTTTGATGGATTACATTATTTTGAATCTCTAAATTACTATATATAAACTCCGCTCTGTAACTATTATTTGCTACAATTCCACCAACTTTTGCCGCTGCCAAAAAAACATATTCTGGTTTCTCTTTTTCAAAAAAATCAGCCACTGCTTTTTGATTTGTGAGTTCTAATTCATCGTGAGTTCTATATACAAAATTATGATAACCTTTTTCTTGTAAATTTTTTAAAATTGCACTTCCCACCAATCCCCTATGACCAGCTATATAAATTTTACTATTTTTATTCATAATAACTCATAATTTTATATCCACCTTTTTGCAGATAAACATCTTTTGTCATAAGTTTTAAATCACTCTGCATCATATCATCCACCAAATCTTTTAATTCATACTCTCTTTTCCATCCCAATTTTTGTTCTGCTTTTGTGGGGTCACCCAAAAGTAAATCTACTTCAGTTGGTCTAAAATATCGTGGGTCAACAGCCACTACTTGAGTCTCTTTAGATATTTGAAAATCAGGATTTGAGCAAGATTTTATATAACCTTTTTCATCAGTCCCCTCACCGCTGAATTCTAATTCTATTCCACAATAGCCAAATGCCATTCTCACAAAATCTCTCACCGTGGTAGTTTTTCCCGTGGCAATTACCCAATCTTCCGCCTTTGGGGCTTGAAGAATCATCCACATCATTTTTATATAATCTTTTGCATGTCCCCAATCTCGCTTTGCATCTAAATTTCCTAGATATAGTTTATCTTGTAAACCCAAAGCAATTTTAGCAGTTGCTCTTGTGATTTTACGAGTCACAAATGTTTCGCCACGTACGGGGCTATTATGAACTTTAAAAAGATTTGGTCCAGTAGCAAATGTTTGGGAGTCTGTTTGAATATCGAAAAACCAACCATCTTCACTATCTGTTTCAATAATTTTAATTACTTCATTTAATTTTTTTTGGAGGTGCTTTCCTTTTTGGGTTACTTCATCTGTTCTAAATTGTGTATAATAATATCTTTTTTTATCTCTATATTCTACTTTAGTTTTAATTATTTGAGTTGAGAAACCTTTAAAAATATAGTTCAATCCTAAACATAAAGTGGCTGAATTTGTTGTAAAGCCTTTGTAGTAATACTGTTCATGACTATTTTTTCTGCCATCAGCCAAATAATACCCATCAAAAAATGATTTTTTAATATTTTTATTACTATTTAAAATAAAAGATGGTACTTTTTTATTTTTTGAATATTTAGTATAAATCTCTTTTTTAAGCCATAGTCCAAAATTAATATCATTATTAATATCTAATTGCCAAATATCTTTTTTAGAGGTTTCAAAATTTCCACTACCATAACTATTTATTCGATAACTCCATCCAAATTCTAAAGTTAATAGATTAGAGATAGTTATTAGCAAGGCTTTGTCACTACCTGTTAATCTAATTCGACCTCTATCATCTATCGACCCATCACCTACTAAAAATCCTAAAAATTTTGCAAAATCTATACTATTATTAAGTACTTCTACACTTTTTGGAAAAGTTGTTTTAAATACAAAATCACCTTTTTTTATATCTTCAGTTTTTATTTCGCTATTGTTTTCTAAAAAACTAATATGCTCATAAGTAGCCTCATAAGAGCTTTCTCTAGTTTGAATAATCTTCATTTTTTTATTTTTATCTTGATAGCAAGTTCCAGCTACTATATTTGTCCAATTCTCACCATTCCAAACCATAGATTTTTCATACTCTTTCAAAATCCCCTCATATCTATGTTTTTCTGTTCTAAATATATCTTCTATAGGTAGAATATCAATCTTATTATCTTTCTTTATCATTAGCGGAGAATTTTTTGGGACACTTTCGTGGTTGAATAGGATTCCGTTACATGCAAACATACCATAAGCTTCTCTATAATTTACCGTTATCCAATAAGCATACATTTTGGCAACCGCATAGGGGCTTCGTGGATAAAAAGGTGTTGTTTCACTTTGAGGTGTCTCTTGCACTTTTCCGTAAAGTTCAGAAGTTGAGGCTTGGTAAATTTTTGTTTTTTTAGTTAATCCCAAAAGTTTAACCGCTTCTAAAATTCTAAGAGTTCCTGTACCATCTGCATTTGCTACATATTCAGGAGTTTCAAAGCTTACCGCTACATGACTCATAGCTGCTAAATTATATATCTCATCTGGTTCAACCTCTTGGATGATTCTTGTTAAATTCAAGCTATCGGTCATATCCCCAAAATGAAGAATTAGATTTCTATCTTTAATATGGGGGTCTTGATATAAATGGTCGATTCTATCTGTATTAAAAAGTGAACTTCTTCGTTTTAAGCCGTGAACTATATAATCTTTTTTTAATAGAAATTCAGCTAAATAACTTCCATCTTGTCCTGTAATTCCTGTAATTAGTGCTACTTTTTTCTTCACTTAAATTCCTATATTTTTAATTTATAAATTTTTGTCATTGGTGTGAGGGTCACAGGTTCATATAGATTTTTATCATAATTTTCTAGTACAAAGAGTTGAAAATAGAGAGAGTTGTATACATGATTATCTACAATCAAAAATTTTCTATAGCTTTCCATAAAAATCACATTGACTGGTGAGCTTGAATTTATAGTTTGGATTTGCTTTTTTAAACCATTTTTTGTATAAACAGTTTTAACCAAATTATTGATAGCTAAAACCTGTTTGCCTAAGACAATTTGACCAGTTTTTTGCAAAAGCTTAATACCATCTCCTAGAATTATCGTATCACCCTCTTTTTTAAATTTTGTTGAAGTGAACATCAATGGCATTCTTTTTTTGTCTTTACTATCCATCAAATTTACATTACTAAATCTTGAAATTGTAGAATAGAT
>JAOZPA010000028.1:0-14640 GCA_029932985.1 Campylobacterales bacterium | reverse complement strand
TGTCTTTACTATCCATCAAATTTACATTACTAAATCTTGAAATTGTAGAATAGATATTCATCATCCGATATGGCAGATATATATAAATATCTCTAGTTTTTGGAGGCAAAATCATCTCATTTTTTAGAGATTTTAAAAATTTATTTGAATCCGCATATCCATAATCTTTCATCATATTTGCTAAATTATTTCCATAACTTATATTTTTATCACTATTTCGATACCCTTCATTATATTCAACATCAAGTCTTGCCATTTTAGAAGCTCTAATTTGGTCATGAGTTAAAATAAAACTTACAGGATAATTAACATAACCTCTATTCTTACCGCCATCGATGAGTGTTTTTACATCACTATAAAATCTTATTGGAAATCCATAATCCCACCAAGTTACAACATAATCCTCTCTCTCTGTTTTCTTTTTTAAATCATCCAAAATTTTAACTTCAGTTTTGCTCATAACCGTAGGTACTTTATAGTCATAGGCATGTTGAAGATTTGGATATAAAACTATGATAGTTAAAAGAAACATATAAATTTGAGCTGGGATAGGTGAGAAACTTTTGTTTTTAATAAATTTAGAAAGTGATATAATCAAATAAGCAATTCCAAAAGCTAATGGTGGAATCGCATAAACGGTAAATCTAAGCCCACTATTGTATGCTAAAAATCCAAGACCAACCATTGGAAGTCCAATCAACATACTTTTATATCGATAGGAGAGTAAAATATATCCAAGAAGAGAAAGAAAAAATGTGATTTGATGACCACTAATCCGATTTGCAAAAGTTTCAAATGGAATAGAGTTAGCCTCTCTGACGGTTTGGATAACTGTAAAAAAATGTAATGGAAAAAGGTCAGAAGAGGAGCTAATACTATCCATAAAAATATACATCTTCAATCTTACCCATATAGGTTCAACTCCGCCAAAAATAAAAAAAGTTATAATTGCAACACCAAATAAAATATATAAAAGTTTTATATCTTCTATCTTTTTTTCTTTTAAATAGCTATTATTGATTTTAACACTTTTATCATCAGATACCTTTTCAAAAACAAAAAATAATCCAACAACTGTTATAAATCTATACCAACTATCCACATTCATCATCGCAATCAGCATAATCGCCATCAACTTATAATTGTAAAGATTTTTTCGATTAAATAATAGTGTATAGAGCAAAATAAGTCCAAAAAATGCAAACTCTATGGAATAACTTTGAGGATACCACCACCTATAAGCCACAATCTCCAATCCAGTAATAAGCAAATATTTATGCTCATTACTCCTCATCGCCAAAATCAAAGACCAAAGTAAAAGTGTTGGAAATACCACATTTAGCATATCCGTATCATAATATCCAACGAGAGTTCGATTATAGTAACTCCAAGCGATTGAGGCAAAAATCGCAGCAATAAATCCCATCTCTAATTGCTTAAAACTTTTACCTATCAAAATCATCGGTATCACAATCAAAGAACTCAAAAAGGCAGGAAGATAAAGTATAATAGTTTCTAGCGAAAATGGTAAAATTTTTGCAAAAAAAGTGGTAAGAGTTGAAACCGAACTACCCATTGGTGAGCCGTCACCCTCTTGATGGAAACCAGCCAAAATATCCCTCGCCCCCTCAGCAAAATAATATCCATCATTTGTATTAATCATTAGTTGACCATTAAACATCATATTCTCAACACCAGTAAAGTGATAAACCCACACCATCCTTACAGCTATTGAAAAAATAAAAGCTAACGCAATTAAAAAACTAATTTTATAAGTTTCATTTTCCCAAATTTTTATCCATTTTTCCTGCATCTATTTCCTTCTCTATTTTTGACTATTATACTTTAAAAAACTCTCTATACCAATCTACAAATTCGCCAATCCCTTTTTTTATGGAAGTGTTTGGTTTATAATTTAAATCCTCTATCAAATCACTCACATCTGCATAAGTTTGAGGTACATCTCCAGCTTGAAGAGGCATCATATTTTTTTTAGCAACTATGCCAATTTTTTTCTCAATCGCCCCTATAAAATCCATCAATTTTACAGGATTATTATTTCCAATATTATAAATTTTATATGGAGCAGAGGAATTTTTGCTATCAGGATTTTTGGCATCCCATTTTGGATTTTTGGCAGGAGGATTATCTATCACTCTCACCACCCCCTCTACAATATCATCAATATAGGTAAAATCTCGTTGCATATCTCCATAGTTAAAAACATTTATAGCTTTGTTTTCCAGTATCGCTTTTGTGAATAAAAATAGAGCCAAATCAGGTCGCCCCCAAGGTCCATAAACTGTGAAAAATCGAAGTCCCGTTGTGGGGACATCATACAAGTGGCTATAAGTGTGAGCCATCAACTCATTTGATTTTTTAGTCGCAGCATAAAGACTCATCGGATGGTCAGCAGAGTGCGAAGTGGAAAAAGGGTAAGACTCATTTAGCCCATACACACTTGATGTACTTGCATAACTCAAAGCTTTAATTTTGTTGTGCCGACAACACTCCAAAATATTTATAAATCCCACGATATTGCTATCTATATAGGTATAGGGATTTTCGATTGAATACCGCACCCCAGCTTGAGCTGCTAAATTGCACACCTTGTCAAATTTTTCCTCTTTAAATAATCTCTCTAAATTTGCTCTATCTTCGAGATTTAATTTTATAAATCTATAATTTTTAAATTTTTTGCTTTGTACTAAACTATTATATTCTATCTTTTTTCTCTTAATTCCTGCAGATTTCAACCTGCCATATTTAACTCTGACATCATAATAATCATTTATATTGTCCAGCCCCACCACTTCGTCACCTCTAGCAATCAATCTTTTTGCCAAAGCTGAAGCGATAAAACCAGCAGTTCCCGTTACTAATATTTTCAATATATTTCCTACTCACAAATTTTGTGTAATTCTAGCGAAAATTAAATAAAAGATGGATTAATAAAATTTTTTATTAGTCCCCAAAAGGTTATTATGTCAAATTTAAAATTTTAAGTTACCAGCTAAATATCCACTTGACCAAGCCCATTGCAAATTATATCCTCCACAATCTCCATCCACATCTAAAACTTCACCACTAAAATATAGATTTTTTATCAATTTTGATTCCATCGTTTTGGGGTCTATCTCCCCCACATCAACTCCCCCAATCGTCACTTCGGCTCTTTTAAATTCTGCCGTATTATTTATGGGCAATCTCCACTCTAAAATTTGATTGACAATCTTTTTTCGCTCTTTTTTAGCAATATTTGCCACAGGTTTATCCTCGATTTGGCAAAGTTGTAAAATTGTAAAAATCAGTTTCTTATTTATAAGTCCCAACAAAGATTTTGATAACATTTTTTTTGGTTTTAATTCAAATCGTTTTATCAAAAGTTTATCGAGAGTAGGATTATCAAAAGATGGCATTAAGTTTAAATAGACCTCAATCACCTTTTTTTCACTTAACCCTTTTGAGCTATATCGACTAATATCCAGCACACTATTTCCAGATATTCCATCTTTTCTAAAAAGTATATCACCAAAAACCTCTTGAATTTTTTGATTGTCAATATGTAAAGATATAATCCCCTCAAATTTTACACCATCAATTTTTTTTAGATAATTTTCATCTGATTTAAGTTGAACAAGCGAAGGCAAAAGTGGGGTGATAGTATGCCCAAATTTTCTAGCAAATTGATAACCATCTCCACTACTTCCCAGATGTGAGGCAGATTTGCCCCCTGTGGCTATGAGTAAAAAATCGGATTGGATATTTAAGCCGTTTTCAATCTCAATTATAAATTTACCATTTTTTTTATCTACATTTAGCACTTTGCTATTAGTTTTGGTTATAACCCCTAGCTCATCTATCTCATCTCTTAGTAAATCAACAACTGTCGAAGATTGCATCGTGAGGGGAAAAATTTTACCATTTGTGGAGTTGGTAGTTTCTATTAAAATTGAGTTAAAAAATTTAATCGTTTTTTCTAAATTAAAATTTTCTATGGCATATCTTAAAAACTCTCTATTTTGTGAGTGAAAAAATTTTAAATCTAAATTTTCATTTGTTAAGTTACATCTTCCATTTCCCGTTGCCAAAATTTTTTTGCCAACAGATGAAAGTTTTTCTAAAATCACAACATCTAAACCTGTTTTTTTAGCAAAGATGGAGGCTATGAGTCCACTAGCCCCTCCGCCGATAATTACTAATTTTTTTATCTACAAAACCTCTAGCTCATCACTGTATTTTTTATTACAAAATGGCTCATAACTTGATTTATAAACTTTGTAGTGTGCTGAAGTTTTATGACCATCCAAAGCTTTTTCATTCTCCCAAGTCTCAACCGCCATAAATTTTTTTCGATTATTTTCATATTGAAAAATCTCATAAAATACACAACCCACCTCCGCCTTTGAGGGCTTGACCATCGCCGCTAATAACTCTTTCATCTTTTGCTCATCACCATCTTTTGCTATAAATGTCACTCGTTTTGTAATTGTCATCTTTTCTCCTAATTTAATCTATTTTATCACAAAATCATTCATAAGCTTAATAAATTCTAAAGCCTCTATGGATGATGTTTGTAAAACTACTCCAAAATGCAGATGAGGTCCAGTTACCCTTCCGCTTTTACCAGAAATTCCCACAATTTCACCCCGTTTTACCGCTTGTCCAACCTTTACTTTGATTCCACTTAAATGATAATAAACGGTAAAAATCCCCTCACCGTGGTCGATTACCACTGACCCACCAGCAAAAAAACGATGTTTTGCAATTTTTATTACTCCATCATTTGAGGCTTTTATGGGTGTGCCAACCTTTGCTCTAAAATCTGTACCCGAATGGTAACTTTTTAGTTTACCATTAAAAAGTCGCCGATTTCCATATTGGCTTGTGATTTTACTATTTAGTGGATATATAAATTTTTTATTATATTTTTTTGAGCTAAATTTGGCATAGATTTTTTTTGCTTCTTTACTCTCTTTTCTGATTCGTTTTAAACTTTTTGAACCAAAAGAGGTCTTTTTTTTGCTTACTCTTAAAATCTCTTTTTTATAATTACCATATTTGACTTTTAAATAAAACTTTTTTTTAAATTTTTTGCCATCCATATAAGAGCCATAAATGCTAAGCAGATATCTCCCTTTTTTTGTATAGTAGGAGATTGGTAAAACTATTTGTGAACTATTTTGCAAACTTTTATAGGTGCGATTATTGAATTTAACTTTTAGTGTTTTAAAACTTTGATTATCTTCATCAACCACTTTAATATAGAAAGCTTGACCATTTACTGCAAATTTTTGATGAGTTATGATATTGATTTTTGCAAAAAGCAGTGAGGAGAAAAAAATAAATAGTAAAAATTTTTTCATTTTTTAAAATACTTTATAAATTTTTCGATTTCATCCTCATCTTTAAACTCAATAATAAGTGTATTGCCCTTTTTTTT
Organism: Campylobacterales bacterium; assembly: GCA_029932985.1. GTDB lineage: Bacteria > Campylobacterota > Campylobacteria > Campylobacterales > JAOZPA01 > JAOZPA01. Next base: position 9,197 of record JAOZPA010000028.1, on the reverse strand, counting down.
GCTATCAAATCCCAAATTTTTAACTTTATTTAAAGCAAAATCCAAAGTTTTTATAGAGCGTCTCTGTTTTTTATTTTTTAAAGCTTTTTTATCACCATTTTTAAATCTTTTGATAATATCCTCAGTTTCTCGCACACTAAGGCGTTGGGAAATTATGGCATCGACCACCCGTTTTTCATCTTTTTCATCAAGCCCCACAATCACTTTAGCATGACCTTGTGAAATTAATTTGGCACTAAGTTGCTCCTTTGCATAATTACTCAAACTTAAAAGCCTCATAGTATTTGCAATTTGAGTTCTGCTTTTGTGAATCATTCCTGATAGTGCATCTTGGGTAATCCCGTACTCCAAAATTAATTCCTTATAGGATTGAGCCAACTCTAAAGGAGACAAATTTTCCCGCTGAATATTTTCTATCAAAGCCAATTCTCTCAAATTTTTCGACTTTAAATCTCCTACAATCGATTTAATTGTTGCCCAATTCAAACTCTTAACCGCCCGAAGTCGCCTCTCACCAGCAATCAACATATAACTACCATCTTTTTTAATCACCACAATAGGTTGTAAAAGTCCATGCTGTTTTATTGATTTTGCTAAATCTTCAATCAATCCCTTATCAAAAAATTTCCGTGGCTGATAGGGATTTGGTAGAATTTCATCAACTTTCAACTCACGAATATTAAGTTCATCCAAATTATCCACATCATAAGAATCTCTTTTGTATGCAATCTCAACATCTTGTAAAATCGAGCTAAGTCCTCTTCCTAATCTTTTTTTTGTCATAATTTTTCGCTTTTGCTTTCGCTTGTATGGTTATCTTATTATTAATTGAGCCAAATTTGTATAAGCCTGTGACCCCACAGAATATCTATCATATAAAATTATCGGTTGCCCAAAACTAGGACTCTCAGCAATTTTTATATTTCTCGGAATTTTCAAAAAATGTTTTGCATCAGATGTTTTAAAAAGCTCATCACGAAAATGATACTTTAAATCATCAAAAACCTGCTTTGAAAGATTATTTTGATTTGAATACATCGTCGGCAAAAATCCCCGAATTTTTAAATCTGGATTAAGTGTTTTTTTGACCAGTTTAATGGTATTCAAAATCATTCCAACCCCCTCAAGTGCATAAAACTCACACTGAATCGGCACAATCACCGAGTGAGCAGTCGTCAAAGCATTTACTGTAATCGCCCCTAAAGCTGGGGGAGTATCAATAATTACATAATCATATTTATGCTCAATCTCCTCAATTTTTCTCTTCAAAATCAACTCAACTCGCCGATTTTCATCATCATTGTCATCATAAAATTCTCGCTCAATCCCCACAAGCCCAATACTCGCAGGAGCAATATCCAATGTCTCCATTTTTGTCGGCAATATCACCTCTGAAAGTTTTTTTGCATCTATCAAAACATGATAAATATTAAACTCATAATCACCTCTATAAATTCCCATTCCCGTTGAAGCATTTGATTGCGGGTCTAAATCTATAAGCAACACCCGCTTTCCCGATTCTGCCAAAGATGCAGAGAGATTTATCGCAGTCGTGGTTTTACCCACACCGCCCTTTTGATTTGCTATCGCTATTATTTCACTCATCTTAAATTATACACCTTTTTCCCATCTATGCTAATTGAACCATCATAAAGAAGTGTGGCATTATCTAACGATTTTTGCCCACCCCCACAGTTAAAACTAAAATCCCTATTAAAATGGAATTCTACACTAAATTTGCTAAAAATCTGCTTCCACGGAATTTTTTGTGCCAATTTTTTTAGGTAATTCTCAAGTAGTTCATCTCTACTAATTTCTATGTCTAAAGCCCCAAATGTAGGGGGTATTGAGCTTAAATTTAGACCAATTGAGCCAATTACCACATTTTTTTGTAAAAAGCTGATTGTTCCTCCAATTTTTAATTTTTCTATGTAGAAATCATTTGGCCATTTTACCCATACCTTAGAGCCTAACTCCTCCAAAGTGAGCTTTAAAATGTAGCTAAAATAGATAGAAAATGCACTTTGTGGCAAATCTTTTGGTAAATCTTTGATATTTAGGGCAAATGAGAGAAATAGATTGCCCTCCAAACTCTTCCATACATTTCCACGACTGCCAATCCCTGCACTTTGGCTATCGCAAATAATCGCAATTGGTGGGGTGAGTGAACTATTTTTTATATTTTTTATCAAATATTTGTGAGTTGAATCTAACTTTTTAAATTTTTTAATTTCCATTCTTTTACTTTTTAAATTTTTTTCTAATTATACATTTTAAAGGCTTAGGAACACGAACTAAATATTTAAGAAAAAATTATAGAATATTTTGATAAAATCAAATATTCTTTAAAGGTATGGAGATTCTTATGAAAAATTTTATAAAAAAATATAATATTAAATATTTTTATCACTTTACAGATATAAATAATTTAGAATCTATTAGAAAATATGGATTATTTTCATTGTCTGAAATTCAAATAAGAGGTATTTATGTAGCTATTTTTGGTGGTAATGAGTGGAGTCATAATGCTGATAGTAGATTTGGAGTAGATAAATATGTTCATTTAGCTTTTGATACAAATCATCCTATGTTATATTTTGCTCAAAAAGAAAACAGAATAAATAATCCTATTTGGCTAAAAATAAACACCAACATTATTTTTAAAGATGGTGTAAAATTTACAAATGATGTTGCTAATAAATTTGGTATAACTCCTTATAATATTAATGAGATTGAAAATTATTTAGATTGTAAAGCATTACTCATAAATCCAATTTGGAAAAGCGAAGAGTATCAGAATGCCCGAAGGTCTGAACTTTTAATACCAAATCATATACCTAGTGCTTATATAAGTTGGTGATATTGTGGCAATAAGACCTATATTTATACCAAATACTCAAAGTAAACCTTTATATAAAGAGATAGATATAGAATTTAAATGGCATTCTGGGTTTTCTGTTAGTCAAAAGAAAAAAAGTATTTATGAGCTTCATAACAGAGCAAAAGATAAAAATATATATCCAGTATTAGAGGCTTCCAGTAAATCAGATATGTTATTGGGGCGAAGATTGAGTGCTTTTAACCTTCAAATTTATACAGAAAAATTTGGCAATATCTCAATTGAATCTGCTTTTCAAGGAAGTAAAGTTTTTGAAAATAATATACAGTTTACAGATATTTATCAAAAAAATAGTTTAGATGCAAAAAGAGATAAAAGATTAAAAGAGAGTGGAAGAATCATTGGTTTTAATTTTTTTGGTGAAAAATGGGATATTGAACCCAAAACAGCTTTTTATGATTGGCTATATATCAAAACCTTAGCTCCTCATAAAGAATTTTTATTAAAATATCTAATAAAATATAAAGGTTTTACAGATATTGAATTTAATCCAAAAAAATCTTTTAGTTGCCAAGCTCGAAGTTCAGCAATACTTGTATCTATGTTGAAATTAGATATTTTAGAAGAGACACTATCTTCTAAAAAAAAATTTATCCAAAATATATATTTAAAATCATTTACTCAACCCTCTTTTCTTATATAAAATATTGGTAGTTCTAAAAAAAAGGAAATTTTTTTCAAGATGTTATTTTTAAATTCACCTATCCAAGAGATAGTTTTTCAAAATCAAAATTTTTTAGTCAAAAGAGATGATTTGCTACATTCAGATTTTTCTGGAAATAAGGCACGAAAATTTCACTTTTTTTTAAATTATGAGTTTCCAAATATTGATACAATCATATCTTATGGTTCAAATCAATCAAATGCGATGTATTCTATGTCAGTTTTAGCAAAATTAAAAGGTTGGAAATTTATCTATTATACCAACCATCTATCCTCTTTTTTGGAGCAAAATCCTGTGGGGAATTATAGATATGCTTTACAAAATGGGATGGAGATAAAAATCAAAGATGAAATTTTTCAAAAAAAAGATTTTAGTGAAAATGTAGTTTTTGTTGAGGAGGGGGGACGGCAAAAGAAGGCGGAGTTTGGTATTAAAATTTTGGCAAATGAGATAATTGATTATGCCCAAAAAGAGAAGATTGATAATTTAAAAATTTTCTTGCCCTCGGGGACTGGTACAACGGCTCTATTTTTACAAAAAAATATTCCATATCCCGTTTATACTTGTAATTGTGTGGGAGATGAGGAGTATCTGAAAAAACAATTTTTTGGGCTAGAAAAAGATTCAACAAAACATCCTCAGATTTTATCATTGGGTAAAAAACACCATTTTGGAAAACTGTATGGTGAGTTTTATGATATTTGGGAAAAAATAAAAACAGAAACTCAAATTGAATTTGATTTGCTTTATGACCCAAAGGGTTGGCTAACTCTTTTGAATTCAAATCTAAAAGATGAAAATAATACAATTTTATATATTCACCAAGGTGGAATTATTGGCAATGAAAGTATGATTTTAAGATATGAGCGGTTTAAAAAAAATCGATAAAAATAGGAAAAAATAAAATAGCGGTGAGGGGACTTTATTATAAAAATTCTGCCAAGAATGCAAAGCAATGGATAGCGGTTTGGGTTTGGATATATTCTCTATCTCCGCTTAATTCCAATTTTTTAACTGCAACAACTTTTTTATCACCAACTGCGATAAAGATTGTGCCTACGGGTTTCTCTTTAGTCCCTCCATTTGGACCCGCCACCCCACTTACAGCGATTGCAAAATCACTATTTGTGATTTTTAAAGCCCCTTTTGCCATAAGTTGCACAACTTCATAGCTAACTGCTCCATAAGTTTTTAAAATCTCTTCATCAACTCCCAATATCTGAGTTTTCATCTCATTGGAATATGTCACAAAACCCCCATCAAAAATTTCACTAGCTCCACTAACTTGAGTAATATTTGCCGAAATTAATCCGCCAGTGCAACTCTCAGCAGTTGTGATTTTTAGATTTTTCTCTTTTAATTTCTGTACCACAAAACTCACCAAATTTTCCTCAAATAAACTATTTTGGTAGAGTCTTTTTGAGGATTTTATGAATTCATTTAGATTAATTTGATTTTTAGCACAGACTTTGATGAGTAAAAGTTTTTTGACAATCTTTGTAACTAAAAATTCAGTATCAAAACTTTTAGCGATTGGTTTTAAGAAATTTCTAACACTTTCTAAATCATCATCAAAAATATAAAAAGATTTTATTCTCTTATCTTCCAATAAAATTGCTGGAAGTTTTTCCAAAGTTTCACTTTTCAAGATATTAATCTTACAATTTTGATACTCAATAAGATAGGAGTTGTGGGAATAAAAGATAGTATTTGAGGGCATAAGAGTTTGATTTTCATAAATCAGATTTGATTCAGTAACCGTCGAGATAATTTTGCTAACTATTTTGTAACTTATCTGATTTGTAGCGATTAGCAAATTTTGACTCTTCAAAACACACTCTTGAATAATCAGAAATAACTCTTTGCTACTATTTTTGATAAAAATAATCTTATCAATTTTCATAACTTTTTGCTTATAACTTCTCTTGATATACTCAAAATATGGTTGATTAAATTGAAGCTCATTTGCTATAATTAAAAGAGTATTCTGCATATTATTATCCTATTTAATTTGGATGAACAACCCCAAACGGCTACCATATCAATTGTTGAAATTATAAATAATATTATAACTAAAAGTTCTAAGAAAATCAAGAGTTAAATCTTTAAACTTTTTTTTGAAAAAATTATGATACAATAGTTTTATGAAATTAAAGGATGAATTATAATACGAGAGATAATAAAACCACAATATACAAATATTACTATAAATATACCTAATAGTTATCTTAATAGAGAGATTGAATTTATAATGTTTCCATTGGATAATAAAGAAAAAATAAAAATGATAAATGATTTTAAATTTAAAGAGAGTATTACAAATAGTTTATTTGGTGCTTTGAAAAATTTAAATATTAGTAAAAGTGATTATAAAAATTATTTGGAGAGTAAATATTTATGAAGATATTACTGGATACAAATATAGTTTTGGATTTGTTATTGGAAAGAGAGCCTTTTTGTAATGAAGCTAAAAAAATATTTACAATGATAGAATCAAATAAAATTAGTGGATTTTTGTGTGCTACAACTATAACTACAATTTATTATCTGATTTCAAAAAATCTCGATAAATCAAAAGCTGATAATATTATTAATAAATTATTGCAACTTTTTCATATAGCAGATGTGAATAAAAATATACTAATTCAATCATTGAAAAATAATGGACAAGACTTTGAAGATAGTGTAATTTACACAAGTGCTGAATATTTTAATGTTGATGTGATTATTACGAGAGATAAAAAAGGTTTTAAAAATTCAAATATTAAAATTTTAAAACCTAGTAATTTTTTGGAAGAATATCAAATCTAAAAAAGATTAAATAGTTAGCTTTGCCCACATTTTAAATCTAAATTTTTATTTGATATGGGTCACGTGCGAAAACCTAAAGCTATTTTTTATCAAACTTTTTAGAATTCTTGATAGCTTTTCTCACAAAATTATACTCACTATCCTTGCCCCTCACAAAACCATCGTTTTTAAGACCTTTTAATACATTTTCATCTGAAATTTTTAGAAATATTTTTTGAATCTTCCTGAAAGTTTTTTTATCCATATTTGCAGCAGCAATCCACGGTTTTGAGATAGATTTAAAGGTATTAATCTTTTTTAATTTTTTAACTTTATATTTTTCAAGAGTTCCATCTTTGACAACCCCCACATCAAATCTTTTGGTATAAACACGAAGAGCCACTTGGTCATGTCGTCCCAGATATTCGTAGGATTTCAAGCTTTCTGCTTTTATTTTATGTAATAATAACTCATTTTGTGCTAAGTATCTGCCGATTGTGGATAATTCATTTCCAAAGGCGATGCTTTTGCCTCTTATGTCGTCTAGGGATTTGATTTTGGAGCTTTCGTGGACTATGAAATGACCATAATTAATTTTTTTGCCCTTCTTTTGCTCAATTGCAATTATCTTGATATTTTCTTCCGCTTTTTTAGCGATAATATAACTAGCTGGACCAAATCGTGCAATAGAACATTTGCCTTTTACTAGAGATTCAATCGCCTCTTTATAGGTAGGGTAAACTTTAAAATTTATCTTAATATCAATTTTTTTCTCCGAGAGTTTATTTTGCAAATACTCAGCCAAAGGGGCAATTTTGGTCTCCATCGTGTGAGTCATATCTGAGGTATAAACACAAATTTCAAGCTCTTTTGCATAAACATTACTTATCCATAGCGAGATAGCTAAAAATATAAATGTGATTTTTCTAAACATAATTTTGATTTCCTTTTTTTAATAAAAAGCAGTATAGAGTATTTTATATTAATCAATAATAAAATTATAGACTTTTATTTTCTTTTTAAAGAAAGATTACATATTTATACCTTTTTTAAGAAATTGTTAGATAAAATTTCACATACATTATGATTACATTAGAAAGGATGAATAATGAAGAAAAAATTAGCTGAGATGAGAAAGCTAGAGTCGGCGACCATGAAAGCCCATTCCTCACGGGAGATATATTTTGAAACATTGGAAAAAGACCCCTATGGTTTCAATAATGAAAGTTATAATTGGAAAGGTGAGGATAAATTTATATTAGTCTCCAGCTTTTTCTATATGGCTGGAATTTTTACACTCCTATATTTGGAGTTCACAGGTTATATCCCCTCGATAAACCCCACAATCTACTACATTTTCTTTTTTGCAGTGTTGATTGAATTAGGTGGTAAAGCAGTTTCCGCTTATGCCGTGCGAACGTACAAAATAAAAATTAATTATGTGCGAAAACTGGTCTTAAGACCTTGGCGAAAACTGAAAATTTACATTATCTCACTATTTTTTCTAATACAAGGCACAGATGCGATTCAAGTAATCCTAATGCTTTTTTTCCTAGACCAAATGAAAACCATCATTACAGAATGGAATGTAATCAGAAAAAAAATCCCATTTCTCGCTTATGCTTTCGTCTCGTGGGACAGATTAGAGGATCGACCATACACCTTAAGATACGATATGCTTGAAGATATTTTGAGATTTGCAGTCTATTTTCCATTTATTATCCTTTTTGGCAAAGCTTCCGTTATTATTATGATACCAAACTTAATCAACGAATTTGGCGATGGATTAGCAGAACCTATTGGTATTCGATTTGGAAAACACAAATACAGAACAAGGTCACTTTGGTATGATGGCAAATTTTGGAATGGTGATTTTCAAAGAAGTTTAGAGGGAAGTGCTATGGTATTTTTGGTATCATTTATTGTACTTTTTATGTATCAAGACCTCTTTACCTCAGCTCAATTTCTATTTTCACTTTTGGTGCTACCAATCCTTATGACCGTAGCAGAAGCATTTAGCCCTCACACAAATGATGGACCGATGTTGGCATTGGTTGGTTGTGGCTTTTTGTGGCTAACACTTAACTTTATATAAACTGTTGGGCAAAAGTCCCCAGACAAAAATTTTAAAATAAGGTGGAAAACTCCACCTTATAAAAAACATTTTATAGAAATATTAAATTTAATTAAAAATCAAATTTAAGAGTAGTGAACATACTTACTCTATCTAAAGTATCTAAACTTCAACACTTGCATAACCTTCAATTTTTTCTATAAAAATAAACTAAAAATGCTTGATTCCACCATAACCACGCTAAATAAATACTGCTGGTATAAATCTAGCTTAAGCTAGATTATACATTTTTAGTAACTAAATTTAAGTTGTGTTACAAAAGTTTTGTCATGTGTAAAAGCATCAACTACCTCTATAGCCTCAAGATATTCATCTTCATAATTCAATACAATAGAGACATTTTTAGTAACTGCCATATTTAGAGAAACATTAAATTTTGATGAGTCTCTATAGTCAATTTTACTTTTGAAGTATCTATATGATGTTTTAAATGTTATACCCTTATTAATAAGCCATCTATAAGTCACTTCAGAATATACAATATCTGTAGCTCCACTTGGTAATAGAGGCATTGAACCAAATGAGATATCTTCATTTCCATATCCTAAAAATAGATTTACTCTATGTGATTTACTATTTATAGCTCTAAGTCCTCCAACAACAAAATAGGTATTTTTATTATAAACTTCCATTGAAATATCTCTAGCATTTTCGTGTCCTCCAAATACAACAAAGTATTTATTCAAATCATAAGCAAGAGTATTTGAAAT
>JAOZPA010000027.1 GCA_029932985.1 Campylobacterales bacterium | reverse complement strand
GAGTTGATAAAAAATATTCTCAACTTGATGAACTTGGAAGTAATAAAAGTAACTCTGTTTTAGCATCTATTAAACGAAAGTATAGAAAATTAAAAAACAAAGAAAAAGGTGATGAACTTTTTGAATCTATTATTTATAATATCCAAGAAGAGATACTTCAAAGTCCAAACTTTACTCAAATTCCAATAGATGAATTGGAATTATGTATAGATATTTTAGTAGTAGATGCCTTTATTCGTTGTAAAATATTTGAAAACCCTGAAGGATATAACTATGCTACTTCCTGATAATATTCATCCTGAAAACAGCATATATTATAATGGTGCTATTATTTTAGATATTTTACAAAATAATAATAGTATTGAAATGATAGAACTATACTATTTGGCAAAAAAAATAAGAAATATATCTTTTCCTATATTTATTTTGTCTCTTGATTGGTTATATCTTATAGATATTGCCATTTTAAAAAAAGATAAGGTTGAATTATGTTTTTAAAATCTCTTACAATATCAACTCCTTTTGAAATTATTCGTGAGATTACTTTTCATAAAGGTATTAATCTGATTGTAGATGAAAGCAAAGAGGGGCATATTACTGGTAATAATGTTGGTAAAACTACAGTTTTAAAATTAATTGATTTCTGCTTGGGGGCAAAAGCAAAAATAATTTATGAAGACCCTGAATCAAAAAAAGAGATATATAAATTGGTTAAAGATTTTTTGATTAAAGAGGAGGTTTTAATTAAATTGACTTTAACTGAAAATCTTGATGATAGTAATGCAAAAAATATTATTATTGAACGAAATTTTATATCTCACGGCAAAAAAGTAATACGAAAAGTTAATAGTGATTTTTGCCTTGAAAAGGAGTTTGAACCTAAATTAACTGAACTATTATTTCCTAAACATAGAGATTCCAAACCTAGTTTAAGACAAATAATTTCTCATAATATAAGATATAAAAACTTAAGTATTGAAAATACTCTTAAAACTCTTGACCGATACAGTTCAGATGCAGAGTATGAAACTTTGTATTTGTTTCTTTTAGGATGTAATTTTGCTAAAGGAAATCAAAAACAAGAAGTTTTACAAAAGATTAAAAAAGAAGATTCTTTTAGAAATCGTTTAGAAAAAACTCAAACTAAATCAGCTTATGAAGTAGCATTGTCGCTGATTGATAATAAGATTGAATTACTTAATACGAAAAAAAATAGTTTCAATATTAATGAAAATTTTGAAAAAGATTTAGAAGAGCTAAATAGATTGAAATATAGTATAAATTTATTGAGTTTTGATATTAGTAAATTAAGTATGAGAAAAGATTTGATTGAAGAGACTCAACAAGACTTACTTTCTAGTAAATCTACTATAGATTTAAAACAGTTAGAGTTGATTTATAAACAAGCAAAAAGAAATATACCATCTTTGCAAAAATCATTTGAGGATATGGTTAATTACCATAATCAAATGATTAGAGAAAAAGCTAAATATATTAGTAAAGAACTACCATTATTAATTAAAAAAATTCAAAATAAAAATATTAAGTTGAAAAAGTTACTAGAACAAGAAAGTAAATTTTCAAAAATTATTTCTAAAAGTGATTCTTTTAAAGAGTTAGAAAAATTGATTGGTGAATTAAATGAGGAATATAGAAAAAAAGGAGAGTATGAAAAAGTTATAGAACAATTAATAGAAGTAGAAAGTAACCTTAAAAAGTTTAATAATGAATTAAGTTCAATAGATGAGAATCTTTTCTCTGATGCTTTTGAATCAATTGTAAAAAATCAATTAAATAAATTTAATAAACATTTTTCTAATACCTCTATAAAATTATACAATGAACAATATGCTCTAAAATATGATATAGAGATAAATAAAAAAGGGCAGAAATTATATAAATTTAGTGCCTTTAATACAAACTTTAGTTCTGGAAAAAAACAGGGTGAAATTTCCTGTTTTGATATTGCCTATACTCTATTTGCAGATGATGAAAATATTCCTTGCATACATTTTTTGTTAAATGATAAAAAAGAGTTAATGCATAATAATCAATTGGTTCAAATTGCTAAATTAGTTAATGAGAATAATATTCAATTTATTGCCTCAATATTAAGTGACAAATTGCCTGAGGAATTAAATAATGAAAAATACTTTATTATTAAATTATCTGAAGATGATAAGTTATTTAAAATCTAAAATAATTTATCGGTGAGGGGTTTTTAAACCCCTTATGAATTATCTTGGGTCGGTAATTTTGCCATAGATTGCACTAATTGCAGCGACGGCAGAGTTTGCTAAGTAAATTTTGCTACTTCTTGCCCCCATTCTGCCCACAAAGTTTCGATTTGTTGTGGAGATACACACTTCGTCATCGGCTAAGATTCCCATATATCCGCCCAAACACGCACCGCAAGTTGGATTACTCACGACTGCTCCAGCTTCCACGAAAATTTCGGTTAAACCCTCTTTGTTTGCCTGAAGTAAAATTTTTTGAGTGGCAGGAGTAATAATCAATCTAGTTTTTCTCGCTACTTTATTGCCTTTTAAAATTTTAGCTGCAATTCGTAAATCTTCAATCCGTCCATTTGTACAACTTCCGATAAAAACTTGATCAACTGCAATATCATCATCTACCGCTGTGGTCATCGGCTTTCCATTTTCTGGCAGATGTGGATAAGCGATAACTGGCTCAAGCTTTGAGACATCAATTTTAATTGTTTTCACATATTTTGCATCATCATCACTATAAAAATATTTCGGCTCATCTCGCAAATTTTTATCTGCTAAAAACTCTTTTGTAATCTCATCTCCAGCAATAATTCCATTTTTTGCCCCAGCCTCGATAGCCATATTGCAAAGTGAAAATCGGTCAGCCATACCCAAATGCGGTATCGTATCACCCACAAACTCCAAAGTTTGATACAACGCCCCATCCACTCCGATTTGACGAATCACTTCCAAAATCAAATCCTTACCATATATATGCGGTGCAGGGACTCCCGTAAACACCACCTTAATCGCCTCAGGAATCTTAAACCAATTATCCCCCGTAATCATCGCAAAAGCCAAATCCGTACTTCCCATTCCAGTAGCAAAAGCCCCCAAAGCCCCGTGAGTACAGGTGTGAGAATCCGCCCCAATAATCACATCTCCAGCAATCACAAGCCCCTTTTCTGGCAAAAGTGCGTGTTCAATCCCCATATCTTTTTCATCAAAAAAGTGTTTCAAATTATGCTCATAAGCAAACTCTCGGCTAATCTTCGCTTGATTTGCACTGGCAATATCCTTCGCAGGAATGAAGTGATCCATCACAATCGAAAAATTATCAGGCTTCGCTAACTGCTTCGCCCCACTCTCCCGAAATGCACGAATCGAAATCGGAGTCGTAATGTCGTTACCTATAATCATATCAATCGGGCATCGAACTATCTCACCCGCATAAACTGCTCGACCAATGTGGTCACTAAAAATTTTTTCTGTTATCGTTTGTCCCATAAATTATCCGTTAAATTTTTTTGTCATTTTATCTAAAAAAGTTGAAGATAGATATTAAGATGATATTTATTGTGGATTATTATTTGGCAAGACTACCCAATTAAGTTTTATTTATGTATTTTTAGTTTATTTAAGGCTTAAGTTTTATTAAAATTGATTATAGATTCTATGAAATTAAAATTGATATGGTACAATTGTAAAATAATGGATTTAAGATGGAGATAGATGAAAAAAATTTTTAAAATATTAGAAACAAGTAAAATTTTGATGCCTGTATTTGTCATATCTATGTTTTTGGGGATGTTTCTGTTTTTTTATATCCCTAAAACTATGCAATCAGGGATAATTAAAAATATTGTGGAGCATTCTAAAAATGCAGTTGAGCGGTTGCAGTTACAGAGAGAATATTATGTGAATGTGGTGGTTGGGGATGTGAAAAAATATGCACCAAATATAAGTTTTGATTATGAGCATAAGGGGGTTGATGGGAAATTGCCTTTTCCAACTACGACCGTTCATGATTTGAGTGAGATGTATTCAAAGCGAAGTGATGTAAAATTTTTTCTTTATAGTAAATATCCATTTTTAAATCGAAAAGATAGGGTACTTTCGCCTTTCCAAAAAAAAGCGATTGAGGAGGTTGAAAAATCAGATGATGGAATTTATTACCAAAAAGATATAATTGAAGGCAAAGAGGTTTTGAGAGTTGCGGTGGCAGATTATATGGTGGTTGATGGGTGTGTGAATTGCCATAATTCTCATAAACTTAAAGATTGGGATTTTGACTGGAAACTGGGAGATAAGCGAGGAGTGCTGGAGATAATTACACCGATGGATATAGCGGTAGGGGATATGAATAGGGTTAGAAATAATATTGTTTTGTCGGTTTTGGGGCTGATGATATTGCTAGTTATCTATTATGCTTCTGTTTTGTTACGGCGAGAAAATGAACTTTTTGAAGAAAATGAGAATCTTTTTGATGATTTTGATAAGCATGTGATTGCATCAAAGACCGATTTAAAGGGAAAGATAACTTATGTGAGTCAGAAATTTTGTGAAGTTGCTGGATATACAAATGAGGAGCTGATGGGGAATAGTCATAATATGGTGAGGCATCCAGATATGCTCAAAACAACTTTTTCACAGATGTGGGGGACGATAACGAAAAATGAAACTTGGATAGGTGAGTTTAAGAATGTCAAGAGAGATGGGGATTTTTACTGGGTTAATGCGATTGTTTCGCCGATGTTTGACAAAGAGGGAGTTAAGACTGGTTACTCTGCGATTCGGCAAAATATTTCTAATAGAAAAAAGATTGAAGAGTTGAATTTGACACTAGAGAGTAAAATCAAAAATGAAGTGGAAAAAAATCGACTTCAAGACCAGCAATTGCTCCAGCAAAGTCGTCTCGCTCAGATGGGTGAGATGTTGAGTATGATTGCCCACCAGTGGCGACAACCGCTGAGTGCCATAAATGCTACGAGTATCGCTATAAATATTGATGCTAGATTTGAAATTCTTGATTCTAAAAAAGTGATAATGCAAACAGATAAAATTTCTGAATATTCTCAGCACCTTAGCACCACTATTGAGGATTTTCGTGATTTTTTCAAGTCAAATAAAGAGAAAAAAAATATTTGTTTTTGCGACCTTATTAAATCTGTTTTGGGTATCGTGGAGGATTCCCTTATCAATCAAAATATAAAAGTGATTCAAGAGATAAGTTGTGAGGAAACTTTTGAAACTTATGCAAATGAGGTGAAGCAAGTGATTTTAAATCTCATTAAAAATGCTGAAGATGTGCTTTTGGAAAAAAATATAGAAGACCCATTTATCAAAATCATAACTTATAAAAAAGGAGATAATTATCTCCTGGAGGTGAGTGATAATGGTGGTGGAATCCCCGAAAATATTTTGGAACATATCTTTGACCCCTATTTTAGCACCAAAAAACAGAAAGATGGCACGGGACTTGGGCTTTATATGTCTAAAACTATCATCGAAGAGCATTGCAATGGAAAACTGACTGTGGCAAATAATAAAGATGGAGCAGTGTTTCAAATAACTCTGTAGCCTTAAGGAATAGAAATTCAATAAGATGTAATGTCTAATCCTTAAGGTGGGGGAGACCCACCATTTTTTCTACTCCTTAGTTGCCTCGACTACCTGGTTTTATAGCTTGGCTTCCATCTTTGCAAAGAGGGCAGTTCTGGGCTTCGTACATCTCAAACTCTATACTATCTATTGCAAAAAATGGTATATCAGTTGGGAGTTTGCACTCAGGTTTTTGAGCATTATCACTGTTTTTTGCTTTACAAAATCCACGATTTGCCAAAGCGGAATAAGCTACAACTTTCGCCCCTAGTTTTTCCACTACTGCTGAAGCTTCCAAAGCTGAACCGCCTGTGGTGATTATGTCTTCACAGATGATGATTTTTTCATCTTTAGATACTTCAAAGCCTCGTCTTAGGGTCATTATTTTTTCTACTCGTTCGGTAAATATAAATCTAACTCCTAAAGCTCTTGCTAATTCATAACCTGCCAAAATTCCACCGAGGGCTGGTGAGCAAACTGTATCTATCTCTATGTTGGCTTTTTTGATTTGACTAGCTAACTCTTGGGCTAATTGTTGGGCAACCGTTGGGTCTTCTAGCACTTTTGCACTTTGTAGATAAAACTGTGAGTGTTTGCCACTGCTTAAAAGAAAATGCCCCTCTAAAAGAGCATTTTGGGATTTATAGATAGATTTTAAATCCATATCTATTAAACTTTCATCAATTCTTCTTGCTTGGTTTTTACCAAACTATCAGCCATTGTAACAAATTCATCTGTAAGTTTTTGTACCTGTTCTTGAGCTTTTCTACTCTCATCTTCTGTTATATCTTTCTCTTTTTCCAGATTTTTAATCTCTTTATTTGCATCTTTTCTACTATTTCTAATTGAAATTTTAGCATTATCACCCTTTATTTTTGCCTCTTTTGCACCTTTTTGTCGCTGTTCTGTGGTCATTGGAGGATAAAAAAGTTTGATGACTTCTCCATTGTTGTTTGGATTTACACCAATATTTGCCATCTGAATAGCTTGTTCAATATCTCTTAAAATATTTTTTTCCCAAGGAGAAATTGTGATAGTTGTAGCATCACTTACTAAAACTGTTGCTACTTGATTTAGAGCGGTTGGTGTACCGTAATACTTAACTTTCACATCATCCAAAGCACTAGTAGTTACCTTACCAGACCTAATAGTTCTAAAACTTTTCTTCAAAGCTTCAATATTATCTTGCATATTTTCTTTTTCTAATTCAAAAATATCTTCTAGTATATTCTCTTCCATAATTATATCTCCTTTTCATTAATTACTTTTGTTTTGATCCACTTCGCTAATTGGTGCTGTAGTGGTACTATTTACCTCATTTTGAACCTCGACCTGTGTAGTATTAGTTTCCGTAGTTGGTGTTTTTTCAATTTCAACTTGTGTAGTATTACTTTCTGTTTTTACCTCTTCAACCTCTTTAACCTCAGTTTTCGGAACTTCGATGCTCACATTTTTGGGTTCAGCTGTGGGGGTAGTTGATGTTTGAGGTGCTTGTGGAGCAGATGGTATTGCACTTTTTGTTACCACAATCTTTTCTGCAATTGATTCTTTTGAATTGATGTTGTATAGATAGCCTAAAGCTATGGTATTTACGACAAATAATCCTCCAATAAAAAATGTAAATTTGGTCAAGAAACCACCCGGCCCTTTTGCTCCAAACACTGATTCATTACTACCACTATATGCTCCAAGTCCTATTGACGAGCTTTTCTGTAATAATACGGTTATTGTTAAAATCACTGTCAAGATGAATTGAAAAACTAACAATGTAGATGTCACGATATATGTCCTTTAAATAAAAATCTTAAAAACTGCAATTCTACTAAAATTTTGATTAAAAAGGGTTAAAATATGGTGTCAACAGTAAGGTTATAGGATAATAATAGATTATGTATGAGAATTTTGAGATTAAAAGGTGGTGAAATGCGATGAGGAGTGAAGCAATATGTCCCCTCACCGCTATTTAAGAATCGAAAATAGATAACATCCAATTTTTATCGCCAACTAACAGCACATCTTTGAATGAAATTTTTCGCCAATTACTCCAGTAATTAAGCAAAAAACTTAATCCAAATCTGCACTATTATTTGTCTAAAAATTATATCTTATTGAATTTCTATTCCTTAAGAATCGAAAATAATTTTAATAAAGCACTTTTTTCTTTAAATCGCCATTATATACAATATCTTTAGGGTGAATAGAATCGTCATTTAGCATCTTAGGCACGGCATCGGAATTTGCCAAAACTTCCATATTTTCATTTAATTCATCCTCGCTATAAGCCATCTGCATATCAGCTGCAATTATATTTGGAATCGCCTCAATTACTCTAAGTTTTTTCAACTCTTCATCCACATTTTTACCCTCAATTGTGATAATAATTCGACCTTTTTCATCGTGAAAATGATAATCACACACTTCACATTTTTTCAAATCATCTACCACTTTAGCTAAATTTTCTGGCAAAGTTTGTACTACAATACTTGAAATATTCATCTCTTCTCCTTTTTTATTTTAAATTCCAATACAAGATATTTTCATCTTCACTAGAGCTATAAAGTTCATCGTTATTTATAAAAATCATATTTGTTAAAGTTGTTGAATGCCCCTTTAATCGATGAGTTTCACTTTTCGTTTGGGTACTAAAAACTGAGATTTCATTGTCTTCATTAATCGCAAATCCTGCAACCGTTCCATCGGGTGACAATCCAGCACTATAAATTAAAAAATCAGCTTTTTGTGAGTAGCTTTTTGAGCCATCATCTTTGTATATTGAACATTTTCTATCTTGACCTGCCCCAATAATCAAACCACTTTTATAATCGATTTGGAAAATATTATCCAAATTTTCACCCTTAAACATCTTCAAAATTTTACCACTTTTCACCTCAATCAATGGAATATCACCACTCTCATCAGCGATTACCAGTTTGGTTTTGGTCTCATCTATGGCAAAATCGGAAAACTTAGATTGACTAACCTGCTTTGAGTAGATTCTCTTGTGATTTTTAATGTCAAAAAGTATCAACTCATTTCCCAGCAGACCCAACAGAATTTTATCTTTACTCACATAGGCGATTTTCTGCACCAAAAGTTTATCTTTGAGCGAAATAATCTGTGTCAAATTATCCTCTTTATTGTAGGTAAAAACACTCCGATAGCCCTTGCTGTCCTCTGTGGCAAAAAGCAGTGTACCATCCAAAATATCAACAGAATAAACCTTTCGTAAAGTTTTGTCCCCCATAAAATCCAACATCTCAGGGAGCTTGACACGGTCTATGAGCTTGGTAGAATTGGCATCAAAAATATCCACACTTCCTTGGTCAGTTCCCGCATAAAGCTTTCCATTATTATAAATTAAACTTATAACTGAGCCTTGCGATTTAAAAATTTTACTGGGTGTTAAATCTTTGGCAATCACCACACTTGCACACAATATCATAAATATTAAAAACTTTTTCAATTTCAATCCTTTAATTCTAATCGAACCATTGCAGATTTTTTCGTAGATTTACCACTTCTCCTACGATAATCAAGGCTGGAGATACGATTTTGGCTTTTATGACCTCGTTTTGGATAGTTTCTAAAGTCCCCACAACCGTTTTTTGCTCACTCGTCGTACCTTTACTGATTACCGCACAAGGTGTATCTTTTTCCCGCCCTATCTCTATCAATTTTGTACTAATTTGAGGGAGATTGTATAAACCCATCAAAAATACTATGGTGTCGTTTGTTTTAAAATTTTCCCATGGAATTTGAGAAACCTCTTTGTTTGGGGCTTCGTGACCTGTGACGACTCTAAAAGATACCGCCATTCCTCTTTGTGTTACGGGGATTCCTGCATAAGCTGGTACACTCACCGCTGAAGTAATTCCAGGGATTATTTCAAATTTTATCCCTCTTTTATTTAGATAAAGAGCCTCTTCGCCCCCTCGACCAAATACAAATGGGTCACCACCTTTTAATCGCACAACTTTCTCATATTTGAGGGCTGATTGATAAAGAATCTCATTTATCTCATCTTGTGGCACGGAGTGTCGTCCATCGGCTTTACCCACATAAATACACTCAATTCCATCTTTTGCCTCTTTTAAAATCTCGGGATTTGCCAACCTATCATAAATAATCACATCTGCTTCTCGTATCATCCTTAAAGCTTTGATTGTCATCAACTCAAAATCTCCCGGCCCTGCTCCTGTCAAAAATACTTTACCCATTAATTCTCCTCATTTTTTATCTCTTCATCGCTCAAATAGCAAGAGGGGTCTTCTGCCCACAAATCATCGTGTATCGCATAAGCTCTACTTCTTGAACCGCCATTGCAGATAGATAAATATCCGCAGTTTTCGCACTTACCACCAATTTTTCGTGGATTCGCTCGTAGTTTTTGTAAAAGTTCACTTCCCTCACTACTCCAAATATCGCTAAAATTTGATTTATAAATATTTCCAATTGAAAATGGGAAAAATGGGTCAGGTTTGACACTTCCGATACTATCTATATTTAGCAGTTTTCGCCCAGCACTATTGCCCCCCCACGAAATTAATCTTTTTTTCATTTCATCTTTTTTCATTGGGTACTTTTGCCCAAATCTAGCCAAAAATAAAATTGCATCTTGCTCCATATTTCCTGTGACAATCTCTATATTTTTACCATTTTCATAATATTCAAAAGCTTTATCCAATATGAAATTAACCGCTTTTCGTCGCTGGTCAAAATCCAAATCCATCTTAAGATTGTCAAGCCCTCGACCCGAATAAACTAGATGTGAGATATAGATTTTTGGAATATCATTTTCCTCAGCAAGTTTGAAAATAAATGGCAAACTCTCCAAAG
Organism: Campylobacterales bacterium; assembly: GCA_029932985.1. Lineage (GTDB taxonomy): Bacteria > Campylobacterota > Campylobacteria > Campylobacterales > JAOZPA01 > JAOZPA01. The sequence continues at coordinate 12,463 of JAOZPA010000027.1, read as the reverse complement.
TTTCTTTGGTTATGGTAAATCTAATACCCACTTTTGCACCAATTTTTCTCACCAATTTAACAGCTTCAAGCGATTTTTTAAACGAGCCTTTTAGCCCCCTAAAATTATCATGCTGAGTCTCATCACCATCTATACTTATACCTATATAGTTGAAAGTATCTACCACTTTTTGCACATTTGAGGGATTTAGATAAAGCCCATTTGTGGAGAGATAGGTGATAATTCCCAACTCTTTACATCGATTTGCAATCTCAAACAAATCTTTTCTCGTCATCGGTTCACCGCCTGAGAAGATGAGAAACTTGATGCCATTTTCTTTAAGTTTAGGCAAAGTTTCCATAATTTTTTGTGTTGTTAATAGGTCTTTTGAGCTTAGCTCTGCCTTTGAATAACAGTGCATACAGGAGAGATTACAGCGATTTGTGAAGTTCCATATCGCAATACTGCCATCTAATACTCGTGGTTTTTTATCTTCTACAACGGAGCTAATTAAGTTTGATAATCTAAACAATTTTTTTCCTCTAAAATTTCTAATCCATATTAGCACAATTCGTATATTAAACTCTTGACTAAAATTAATTTTCCATTATATCTCAAATTTAATAAATTTATTAAAAAGAAAAATTTTAAGTTTAATTTTTTGAATAAAAGTGATAATTTTACTCTCTATATTGATTTTTATTAATTTTTAAAGTGAATTTTTAGTTGAATATTTGATAATTTTTAGTATAATTTTTTTATGTATTTACAATTTAGTAAAATTAAAAAGGTTTTTGATGCTTAAGACAATTCGAGATATAGATATAGATGGTAAGCGAGTTTTTATTAGATGTGATTTTAATGTGCCAAAAGATGAGCACGGAGATATTTCAGATGATAGGAGGATTCGTTCTGCACTTCAAACAATTCGATATTGCCTACAACGAGATTGTAAAGTGATTTTGGGGAGTCATTTTGAGAGACCTACACCCAATGTTTATGAAAAAAAATATTCACTCGCCCCTGTGGCAAGACGGCTCTATCAGCTTTTGAAAAAAAAGATTTTGACTTCACGAGATGTTATCGGTGAGGATACTCAAAAAAAATATCAAATGTTGAAAAATGGTCGAGTATTACTTTTGGAAAATCTTAGATATGAAGTTGGAGAGACCCAAAATGACAAAGTGTTTGCAAAAAAATTAGCATCTTTGGCGGATGTTTATATCAATGATGCTTTTGGGGCTTGTCACCGTGAACATGCATCTATCCATGCGATGGCTTTGGAGTTTGATGAAAATTCACGAGCGGCAGGATTTTTGCTAAACAAAGAGGTGAATTTTTTCTCACGAATTATTAAAAAACCAGCTCGTCCATTTGTGGCAGTTGTGGGGGGAAGTAAGGTTTCGGGAAAACTTCAAGCTCTAAATAAATTGGTTGAAAATGTTGATAAAATCATCATCGGTGGGGGGATGGCATTTACATTTTTAAAAGCTTTAGGTTACGAGATTGGAAAATCACTGGTTGAGAATAATTTACTGGATGATGCTAGAGAAATTATGAAAAAAGCTAGAGAGAAAAATGTGAAATTTTATCTGCCAGTTGATGTAGTGGTGGCAACGGAGTTTAGTGAAAATGCGATGACTAAATATTTGCCAGTTCAAGAGATTCCAAAAGATTGGATGGGGCTAGATATAGGACCCGCTAGTTCTAGGCTTTTTCGTGAAGTGCTAGATGGTGTGCAGACGATTTTGTGGAATGGACCTATGGGGGTTTATGAAATTACGAAATTCCAACGGGGAAGTTTTGATATGTCGAGATATATTGCAGAGAGCCACGCGATAAGTATTGTGGGTGGTGGTGATACGGCGGATGTGGCACTAAAAAGTAGTTATATCGATGAGATGACCTTTGTGTCAACTGGTGGTGGGGCTAGTCTTCAACTTTTGGAGGGCAAGGATCTACCTGGAATTAAAGTATTAAAAACATTAGGTGGTACACTATGATAGTAGCGGCGAATTTTAAAACAAATCATACCAGAGAGAGTACGAAAAAATATATTGAGTGGTTGGGAAATTATTTGACCAAAAATAGGGTGAAAACTCGGACTTTTGTCTTTCCTCCTGCGACGGCTTTGGATGATTATGAGCGAAAAAATGCGGAGATAGATGTGCATTTAAAAGTGGGGGCTCAAAATGCTTATCCCGTGGCAAATGGGTCATTTACGGGTGAGATTGGAGTTGACCAGCTTGATGAATTTGCAATAGATACGATTTTGATAGGTCATAGTGAGAGGCGACATATTTTGGGTGAAACTCAAGAGCAGATTTTGAAAAAATTTAATTTCTACAAAGAGCAAAATTTCGAGATAATTTATTGTATTGGTGAGCCGTTGGAGATTCGAGAGCAGGGGATTGATGCAGTGATGGAATATTTGCAAACTCAACTAAACGGAATAGATACGGAATACGAAGAGCTTATTATCGCTTATGAGCCTGTTTGGGCAATCGGTACGGGAGTTAGTGCTACGAACCCTCAAATTGATGAAACTCACAATAAACTTAGGGAAACTTTGAAGATGCCTCTACTTTATGGTGGAAGCGTGAAGCCCCAAAGTGCAGAAGATATTTTGCAAATTCAAAATTGCGATGGAGTTCTAGTGGGGACTGCTAGTTGGCAAGTTGAACAATTTATCCAACTAATTGAAATCGCTAGAAAAATAGAAAAAAATTAAAAATAATAGGAGTACAGATGATAATGAAGGGTAAAAAAGGTTTAGTAATTGGAGTTGCAAATAATAAATCGATAGCTTATGGAATTGCAAAAGCTTGTCGTGAGCAGGGTGCGGAGATTGCACTTACATATTTGAGTGGGCCATTAGAAAAGCGAGTTCGACCAATCGCTAAAGAGTTGGGTGATGGTAAAGTTTATCAACTAGATGTGGATAAGCCTGAGGAGCTTGAGGCCTTGAAAAAATCGATTGAGGAGGATTTTGGTAAGATAGATTTTATCGTCCATTCTGTGGCATTTGCCCCTCGACGAGCATTGGCTGGTGGCTATATTGATACTCTAAAAGAGGATTTTACACTTGCTATGAATATCTCCGTTTATTCGCTGGTAGCAGTTACTCAAACTTTGGCAGATGTGCTAAATGATGGAGCTTCTATCTTGACTCTTAGTTATCTTGGTGGACCTAAATATATTCCTCATTATAATGTAATGGGTGTGGCAAAGGCAGCTTTGGAATCTAGTGTAAGGTATTTGGCAGTCGATTTAGGTCAAAGAAATATTAGGGTAAATGCGATAAGTGCAGGTCCTATTAAAACTTTGGCAGCTAGTGGAATTGGAGATTTTAGAGGCATTTTGAAATGGAATGAGGCAAACTCACCGATGAAAAAAAATGTGACAATCCATCAAGTTGGAAATTCGGCAATGTACCTTTTGAGTGATTTATCAAGCGGTGTTACGGGCGAAACTCACTATGTGGATGCAGGTTATAATATTATGGGAATGGCAGCGGTTGAAAAAGATGAAAACGGCAAAACTGTAATGAGTTGGGATAATAGATAGTATAAAATTTTGGAAGTGAGGCTTTAAATGGTCTTCACTTCTAATTTTTTTAATTATTGATTTTTTTCAAAAACATAACCTCAAACTCTAAATAATCTACGGGATACTCTTTAATGAGTTTTTTCGTACTTTTAAAATCAAGCCGTTTCACCCCTCCACTCACTCCACTATTTTTAATATATTTAAAAATCAAATTATTATTTTTAAAATATAGTTTATAGTTCTCTATCTCAAATTCAAAATCATCAAAAATTTTTAAAAGGTTTTCTGAAGTTGGCAAAATTGAGTTCAAGTTAGTAGTTTTATTGATAGTTTTAAAAGTATTGTTTGTAAAAATGGAGAGATAAATATTATCTGATATTTTAGAGATATTTTGGGCTAAAAGCTCCAAATTTTGTGACCATTGCAAAGATGAAGAGGAGATAACCGTATCTATATTACTATCTAAAAGTTTTTTATATAGATTTTTATCATCAAAATCAAAATTCAAAACCTCTATTTTAGGGTTTTTAGGATGAAGTTTGCACATATTTTTAGCAAAATCCACTGCTATAAATTTTTCATACTCCCAATCAATCTCTTTAAAAACTTCACCACTTCCACAACCTAAATCCAAAATCCTCTTAGGTTTATTAGAGATTTGTGAAATAAGTTTTTTGGCAATTTTGACTTGAAGATAGTTATAATCCTGATAATCTTTGGCTCTTTTTGAAAATTCTTTGGTGTGTTGCATTGCACTCTTTCAACATAAATTTTAATTTAAAATTATACTATAAATTTATCTAATAAAAACTGAGAGAAGAGATAATTTAAAATTTTCGCTTGGGGACTTAAATCATAATTAAGATAAATAATGGTCACACGGTGCAGGTGCTAGTAGTTTAGAAGATTATAAAAATTTTGCAATAGGGTAGTATTTCAAATTTTAGTAGAATTGTTTGAGTTGTTTAAATATGGTTGCATTGAGACTGGGAAAGTATCAAAAATATCATCGCTATTTGCTTTTTTGTGGGTGAGTATTTTTATGAAATTATAATTAGCCAAAAATACCACACGAAGGATTAGAAATTAAATAATGAAATTTCAGAGGAACTTTTTAAAGAAATGCAGGAATTGGAATGTTAGATAAATAGTTTTACAGAGTTTTCAGTAAGATAAAATCACTTTACATTTTATTGATAAATTGATATAATGGTAAGCAGTTTTATCATAAAGGTAGTAAATGAATGAGATAAATGTTTTTATAAAAAATAAAAAGGTAGGAGAGTTTTTTTATAACAAAGGAAAAAGAGAGAGTGGATTTAATTACATCCAAAATAGTTCTCCTATATCATTAATTATGCCTTATAAAAAATCTACCTATTTTTGGCAATATAATTTACATCCTATTTTTGAGATGCATCTGCCTGAAGGTTATCTATTTGAAATTTTTAAAAAATATTTAAGTAAAGAGTTTGGCTATATTGATGATTTTTTGACTTTTGCTTTTTTAGCTCCAAATATTGATGGAAGAGTAACTTTTGAGAGTAGTTTTAAAAAAGAGAAGTTTGAGGATATTGAGCTAGAAGATGTTTTAGAGAATGATACGGAAGATACATTTTTGAGATTAGTTAAACTTTTTTTAAAAAAAAATGCAATTTCGGGAGTTCAGCCAAAAACTTTAGCTTTGTTAAGAGATAAAGAGAGTTTATTTTTAGGTGAGTATATTATCAAAACTTGGGGTGAAGAGTATCCAAATTTAGCTGAAAATGAGTATTTCTGTTTAAAAGCGGTGCAGAGGGCAGGAGTTAATATCCCAAATATTAAATTGTCAAAAAATAGAAAATTTTTGCTTGTAGAGAAGTTTGATTTTGATAAAAATAGTGGTGAGTATTTGGGATTTGAAGAAGTTTTAGGGCTTTTAGGATTTTATAAAGATAAAAAATACACTGGAAGTTATGAGAAAGTTGCAAAGTTAATCTACACCGTTACGACTGATAAAGAGGATTCTATGAAGAGATTTTATAAAACAGTTGTGATGAATTATCTACTTAAAAATGGCGACGGGCATTTGAAAAACTTTGGAATTTTGTATGATAATGAATTTCAAAAAATCACTTTTGCTCCAGCTTATGATATTGTAAATACGGTGGTTTATATTTTTAGAGATAAACCAGCTTTGATGATGGGAGGAAAAAGAATTTGGCATAACAGAAAAGAGCTTATTAAATTTGGTATAGCCTCATGTCATTTTACCCAAAATCAAGCAAAAAGATTTTATGAAGAGTGTGTGGAAGCTGTTGAATATACAAAAAAAGAGTTGCTTGAATATGTAAAAAGCAATCCCTCATTTGAAAAAATAGCTACAAGAATGATAGAAAGTTTTGCTTTAGATGATAACAAAAATTATAAGGAGATACCAATTGAGATTAGACGAAATTGGATTAAAGATAAGAAGTCTTAGAAAAGAGAAAAATCTAACCCAAAAAGACCTTGCAAACATAGCAAATATCAGCAGGGTAACTCTTGGTAAAATAGAACGAGGGCTGATGGGGGTGGTCTCAATAAAAACTCTTGATGTAATATTGGATAAGTTGGATTATGAAATATCTTTCAAGCAAAAAGATAAACTTAGCTTTGGACTTACAAGTTTGGATAATATTTTAGAAAATAAATAAATCTATTGTACCAAAAATCCTGATTTCATTATTAATTAGACTCGAAAAAATCCTATATTTTTAGTAAAATTTTTGGACTAAAATCCCCCAAAGGCTACCCAATTCAACTCAATTTTTAAGAGATTTGATATATTTAAATCTCTTTTTCTTTAGTTAAAATAGCATAAAAAATAGATAGAATTGATTCTAAATTGGTTAATTTTCTATCTAACCAATATTTAGTTGTGCAGATAGAAACGATATTTTTTTCTAGTTTAATGAATTGCCACTCTTCGCCAGTTGTGACACATCCATAAACTATTGAGGTATTTTTATTTAGTTTTTGAGCACCTATTAATTGTGCGATACATTGCCCAATTCCTCCATCTAAATCCTGTTTTTTTGCTTCAATTATGACAAATATAGGTGATTCTATGATATAACTTTTTGTTTTTGTGATGATAAAATCGCATTCACCATTTAAATTTAAGCTTTTATCTACATCCAATCGCTCACCACTAAATATATAAATATCATCAATATGTCTTTTTAATTCTAATAGAACAGGCATAACTATCAATTCATTTCTACTTTTTTCACTTCTTATAGTCATCTTGAAATTAAAAGTTAATGTTTCTTGTAGCCAATCTGTAATTTTGAACTCTCCAAATTCTATGATTTTATCAATTATCTCTATTTGTAAGTCAAATTTATTTTTTACCTCTTCTATGGAAAAATTGCTATATGGCATTTTAAGCCTTTCTGATTTTTATCATAATAAATCTATTCTTCATTGAAAGACCGATAAATCATATCACTAAAGGGTTTTAAAAAGTAACTCAAGAGGGTTCTTGAACCTGTTTTTATGGTGACTTCCGCTGGCATTCCCGCCACAAGAGTAAATCCATAATTTTTAAGCTCTTTTCTACCCTTATCTGTCAAAAGCAATCTAGCTTCATAGTATGGCATTCCTGTATATCTATCAATCAATTTATCTGCTGAAACATATAAAACTTTTGCATCTAGTACATTTATCTCTCTTGTATTAAATGCTGAAAATCTAACATCGGCAATTAACCCCTTCTGAACTTTATCGATATCTGTTATTGCAACTTTGGCTATTATGAAAAACAGGGCATCTTGAGGTACAATTGTGACTATCGATTTTAAGGCAGGAATAACTCTACCAATGGTAGCAACTTTTAACCCCATAACTACTCCATCGATTGGAGATTTGATAACACTTCTTTTAATTTTATCAGATAAAAGTGAAATTTTCTCTTTTCTATCTTTAAGTAATCTTTTAACTTTTACCAGTTTTTCTAACAATTTATTAGATAGCTTTTTTTTCTCTATTAGTTGATTGGATTGAATATTTGAGATTTGAATTTGTAAAGAGGAGATTTTTATTTTTAAATCAGAGGTTTCTATAATATTTTGATTATTTTCAAGTAAAGAGTTTAATGCTAAAATTTTATCCTCAATATAGGTAATATTTTTTTTAACAATTTCCTCTTCATCTTCTAAAATCTTTTTATTACTAAGAAAAACTTTTCTTTGATAATTTATCGTAGTATTTACATCTTTAATCCTACTATTTAATAATAAATCTTTTTCAAAGGTTAAATTTTGCTCATTTTGTAGCTCTGCTATTAATCTTGATTTCTCTCCTAAAAGTTCAAAAATATTTAATTGTAAAGCATTAGCTTCATTAATATATTTACTCTTATCTAGTTTTATTAGTGGTGAGCCTTTAGATACAAAATCTCCATTTTCTACCAAAAATTCTCTAATTTCTCCACCATATAGATGCTGAATATGTTTTTTTTGATAGCCCAAAGAGATTTCACCCGTAGCAATAGATGAGGTGGCTAATGGTGCTAAAGATGCCCAGCCTCCAAATATTCCAAAGACTATTATCAAAATAGCACTTCCTACTTTCATAACTTTTTTGTCGTTTGTATCTGGATATGAGATATTATTATTTGACATCTTTACGCTCCTGGTTTTGATAAAGAGACGACAGGTATCGCTGTTTTTGTCTGAGGTCTAGGTTTTGGCTTTGCCTTCGCTGGATAAAGTTTGGCAAGAACAGCATCTTTATTACCATACATTTGCAGTGTCCCAGCTTTTAAAACTGCTAATTTTGTGGTTGCTTGTAAAATATCTAAACGATGAGTAATCACAATAACTGTTGTTTGTTTAGATTTTAATCTATTGATAGCTTGAAGTAGTGCCAACTCACCAGCATCATCTAAGTTAGAATTTGGCTCATCTAAAACCACAAATACAGGGTCTCCATAAATCGCTCTTGCAAATCCTATCCTTTGTCGTTGTCCTCCAGATAGTGATGTTCCACCTAGCCCAATCTTAGTATCATAGCCCTCTGGAAGTCTTAAAATCATCTCATGCACTCCTGCTAAAGATGCAGACTCTAACACTTTATCTGCATTAACCTCTCCAAATCTCGCTATATTTTCACTAATAGTCCCCTCAAAAAGTTCTATATCTTGTGGAAGATAACCGATATATTCGCCTAAATCCTCTTTTTTCCATTGGTTAATATCTGATTTATCCAATCGTACTTTTCCGCTGTGTAGGGGCCAAATACCCAAAACTGCTCTAGCCAAAGATGATTTTCCAGCGGCACTATGTCCGATAATTCCTACAATATCACCTTTGTTTATTGTCATTGAAATTTGCATTAAAGATGCCTGTTTTGCTCCAGGGGGAACTACCACAATATTTTCTAGTAAAAGTTCACCTTTAGGGGCTGGTAGCTTCATATACTCTTTTTTTTCTGGAAAACTTTGTAGAAAAATATTTAATCTTTCGTATGATGTTTTTGCTCCACTAAACTGTTTCCAACTATTTGTCAGTAGGTCAAGAGGGGCTAATGCTCGTCCTAATATGATCGAACCTGCAATCATCATTCCAGGGGAAAGCTCACCCACTATCACTAAATATCCACCAAGTCCCAAGATGAGAGATTGAAACATCATTCTTAAAGTTTTACTGCTATTTGACCAAATTCCACCCTGATCACTGGCATCTGTTTGAGCATTTAAAAAGGAGTAATATCTGACTTGCCATCTTTGTTTGATATTATCTATCATTCCCATGGCATTGACAACTTCTGCATTTCGTAAATTTGATTCTATAAATCTATTTGAAACGGTTGAGAGTTCAGCGGCTTCTTGTAGTTTATCTTTTGTTAATTTTTGGTTTAAAATTGAGATTATTGTCAAAATTATTGCTGAAAATATGGCAAAATAACCAAATAGGGGGTGAAAGAGAAATAATACGATTATATAGATAGGAATCCAAGGCGAGTCGAAAAAGCCAAAGACTGCATGACTTGACATATATTGTCTAACTGTGGTTAAATCGGTGAGGGGTTGTGATGATGCTTTGGAGGGAAATTGATTTGCTAATACAAATAAAGAGTTAAATACTCTGTTTGAGAGCATTAAGTCAAATCGGTTTCCAATTCTCACAAGTAGGCGGGAGCGAACCATCTCAAGCAAACCGTAGGTGATGAAGAGGATGACGACTATGATTGTCAGTAAAATTAATGTATCTACACTTCTGCTCATAAGCACTCTGTCGTAGAGTTGGAGCATATATAGAGGTGAGACGAGCATTAAAATATTTGTGAACATACTGACAAAACCAACAAAAAGAAATGAGTTTTTAAGTGTAGCAACTGCATCTTTGAGTTCTGATTTTTGATTTTTGAGTTCTTGATTTTGCAAGATTTTTCCTTGAGGATTTTATAATTTTTGTTTTTTGTGGATTTAGCAATAGCAAATATATTTATAGTTTGATATAAATAAATCAACATTAAAAACTTTAGGATTATAATAGGTAGATTGAGTATAAAACCCCGAAAAAATTCGGGGCTTTTTTATTTCCTAAAATAGCTTAGGATTTTAAAAAGATATTTCTATATTTGACTATTCTGCAATAACAAAATCGCCATTAGCAAAGCTTCCAGCAACAGTTCCATCAATACCTTCATAGACACCTAACAAAGATATATTATCATCTGTTATTTCTGCATTAGTTCCAGTACCTGACACTATATGATATAAGTAAGCATTAGAATTTTGATAAGCAACAAAGAAAGATGCGTTACCATCACCATGCATTTTAACAGCTCCAGCATCGCTACTTAATGCTTCTTTTAAATCTTTACCAGGATTATCAGAATCTGCACTTAAAGTTACATCTGTTGCAAGGGTAGTAGTAAATTCAATTACAGAAGAAGCAAGACTAAGATTAAAATCATCACCAGCTTTTACTAGAGCCTCTTCATTTTCTTCTAGCTCAACCTCTGCTCCTGCTTCATCACTACTATTTGCATCTGCTAAAGTTATTTCGATTATATCTGCCCCATTACCTTGCTCAAAACCTGTAATAGTATCAGTTCCAACTGAATTATTCACATCACTAAGATTTGTGTCTGTAATAATTATAGTATCTTTAGAGATAGAAATAGCACTATCTTTAGTTAAAGTAATAGTATCATCACCATCTCCACCAAATACTATATCTTGATTATCGCCAGTAATAATAATATCATCACCATCTCCACCAAAAATAGTATCTGCACCAGCTCCACCAGTGATAGTATCAGCAACAGAACTACCCATAACTTTTAAACTTTCTAATGATTTATCTTTTGTAAAAGTAGCCATATCAAGAGTTGTTTCATCTGATGCCATATTTAACTGAATTGTTTCACCAGTATTACTACTACCTTTAAAGGTAACTGTTGTTCCACTAAAACTTTTTGCATCTAGTGCGACTGTGGCATTTTCCTCACCTGCAGTTAATTCTACTGTTTCAATACCTGTAACAGTAAATTTCTTTACAGAATCATTAGCAGTTGTTAAATTAAGATCTATTCCTAGAAGTTTTAAAACATCTGCTTCCCCCTCAGCTGCAACAATAGTAACTGAAGTATTTTCATCAAAATGTGTAGCATTTAAATCTGTAAAATCAATAGTATCATCACCAGCACCTGTGATTAAAGTTAAAGTAGATTGATTTAAATCTGTTTGCTGGATAAAAGTATCATTGTTTGTTCCAAGTAGAAAGGTAGCTTCAGCAACATCAGTATCACTAGCATTTGTATCATTAAAATCAGAATAAACAGTAATTTTACCAGTTAACTCTTCTGCATAGATATTTATTGCATCTCCAGATAAGCCATTACCTACACCATCTTTACCTAAAGTTAAATCACCAGTACCTTTAACTGTAATTTCATTACCACCAGTAATCAAATTAGATATTTTAGATGTAGCAGTGATATCTAGTGTTGTACTTAAATCTATCTCACTAACATTTAATTCATTAACATCTACACCTGTTTTAACTGTCACTCCATAAGCACCAGTAATTTCCTCATTATCAATCTTTATTGCACCTGTTTGTTTTACTGCAAGCTCTATTTCAGCTTTATCAGCTAGTGTAAGATTGTAATCTCCAGTTGCTCCAAGAGCTATAATATCTGTAGTTACTTTATCTAAAGTTACATCTCCAGCTTCTGACAATATTAAAATAGTAGTTGCATCTGTTGTATTGTCTGTAATAGTAGATTTATCTACATCAGTAGCACTCATTTCAAGAATTAATCCATTTGCACCCTCAATAGTTGTTGTAGATTCAATTGCTGATGGAGTATAGCTAATTGCAGCATCTCCAGAAGCTTCTGCTGCATCTCCAGTATTGATAACTATTGTTTTAGTATTTGTTATATCTAATTTTGTAACTTCTGAATTAACAGTAATATTAAGTATATCTGTGCTTTTAGCTGCAGTTAAATTTAGTGAGCTAATACCTGTGCTAGGAACGACAGGAATACCGCCAGATAGGTCTGTAATATGTAATTCACCATCAAAAGCTACACCTTTAGTCGATACTGCATTAATAGCATTAGTTCCACTAACACCTTTAGCATCAAATACCATATTCTCACCAATATATTTATCTAAAGATAAATTAATTGTTTCTATATTTCTTACAGTTACTTCTGTTGAACCTGAAAGTAAAGATAAATTAAGTACATCATTATCTTCTGTAGATGTGTCAATTATCATATCAATATCTGTATAAGTAGTAGTGTCTCCAGTAATAGTGCTATCTACTGTACCATCTAAATTAGTATAGATATCTTCTCCTGTAACTAGAGTAATCTCTGATAAGTCTGTAGTATTTTCATCTTCTGCTTCTTTAGTTGCTACCAAAACTGCAATCTCAGCAAGTGCTGCATC
>JAOZPA010000123.1 GCA_029932985.1 Campylobacterales bacterium | reverse complement strand
TTTTATAATCTTACAAACTGTCAACTACTTTTACTAATTTATGAAGGATGCCCATCTTTTAAATACGATTGCTCTTTATGATAATTTCACTCCTAAGGGAAAAACTGGACTTCGTGAATATAATCGTTCTAATTATTGTAAAAAAAGTGAAGTTTTTCAAAGTTTTGAAAATTTAATTAAAAATGCTAAATTTGAATATATCTTTTTAAGTTATAATAATGAGGGTTTGATGAGTGAAACAGATGTTAAAAATATCATGAGTAAATATGGGAAATATAGTTTAGTAAAAAAAGAATATCAAAGATTTAAAGCAGATAAAAATAGAAAATATAAAGCTGATTCTACTTTTGAATATCTGCATATTTTAAAAACATCGGTGAGGGGAAGTTACGCCAAAATAGTAAACGAGGGAGAAATAGATGATATATAAATTTAAAACAAAACAAACTGATATAGGATTTGATTTTGATGTGGAATTTGAAAAAAATCAAAAAATATACTGTATTATTGGTAAAACTCAACTTTTAGAAATTGGTAATTTTAGACAATTTGATACTTATACAAATGATAAATCTTGGATTTTTCAAAATAAAACATTAGGTAATTTATCAACAAAAAATCAAATACCACCTTTTACCTATGAAAGAATCATAAAAGAAAGTGCAAGATTTATAGATGTTATTTGGTTTAACAATAGGGGATTTCCATCAAGTATTTTTGAAGTAGAACATTCAACAGATTTTAGAGGTGCTTTAATAAAATTTACAGAATTACAAGATTTTAAAACAAATTTTTATTGTATATCTGATGAAAGTAAAAGAAAAAAATATCTTTTAAATACCTTCTAACAGAAAGGTAAAATATTACTAAAATCTCATATAGTTATCTATAGTTGCAAAATAAGAACTTTTAATTCAAAAAAATCAAAAAAATATTTTTTGAAAGACTTTGGCTCATATAAGCGATTACAGAGCCAATTTTCTTTATCTGTTAGCGCTTAATTTTGCCTTAATATAGCTTTTTAGAATTTTCATAATATAACCCGATTAAACACCGATTATTTCCTCATATTACACGAACTTGTAAAGGAATTGTTTTTAAAAGACTTGATCTCGTAAATAATTTGATGGAGCAGACAACAACCACAAAAGGATTAACTGTGGTTAGCACAATTTTAGATAAAACTTTTGAAACTGGACGGAAATATGCTGCTGATTTTAAAGAAAATATGAAAATTAAATTTGATGATTTCTTGCCAAAATGAAATTATGTGGCGGTACCTACTTTTCAATGAAATATCAATTTGGTATATTATTTAATTTTCAATCCTTATCATCTGTGGATATATTAGTGATGAAGAGATAAATAAACGACCATTATCAAAACTTATCAAAGATATTTCACAAGAGTTGGAATTAATTTAAAAAATCAGATTTCCGTTTGGGGTTGTTAAACCCCAATTCATTTATACAGATTCTAAAACATATTTTTTTGAGCCTTTAAAATCCATTTTGCCTGTACCGAGCTTTGGTATTTCATCAATTTTCATATAGGTAGATGGTTTCATCAAGGGGTCGATTTGACTAGCTAAAATTACCTTTTTTATCTGAGCTATCTCCATCGAAGCAGAATACAACAGCACAATTTTTTCACCTTTTTTGGTATCAGGTGCATTAACCGCACAGCACTCTATCTCCTCGCCAAAGATTTTAAAAACCTCCTCCTCTACCGAAGTTAAGCTTATCATCTCTCCGCCTATTTTGGCAAATCTGGAATATCTATCGACGATTGTCAAAAATCCATCTTTATCAATTTTGCCCTTATCTCCGCTTTTGTACCATCGAATGCCATCGATATTTACAATCACTTCAGCGGTTTTTTTCTCATCTTTGAGGTAGCCTTTCATAATTTGAGTTCCGCCTATCAAAATCAATCCAGCTTCTCCGATTGGCAAAGGTTCTAAGGTGGTTGGTTCGACGATTTTAAATCCACTTCCAGGTAGGGGGACTCCAACCGTGCCTTGTTTATTGCCAGTTTGTACCCGAAAAGTGGTGGAATTTAAAATATTTGGGATATTGCAACTTGCTACGGGAGTGGTTTCGGTAGCTCCATAACCCTCATAAATTTCCAATCCAAATTTCTCTTTAAAGCTCAACTTTATATCCGACCTTAATTTTTCCGCCCCTGCAATGACCATTCTCAAACTGCCAAACATAAGGGGATTTAATTTTCGATTTTTGGTATAGAGTCTAAAAAATGTCCCCGTGCCAAAAAGCATAGTAGCTTGATATTTAGTGACAAGTTTTCCAATACTAACTCCGTCAGTTGGGTCGGGATGAGTGACCAATGTGACCCCATCGACCAATGGCATAAGTGTCGTGACGGTAAATCCAAATGAGTGGAAAATCGGCAATGACCCCACCACCACATCTTTCTCTTTGGGGTTTAAAATATCGGAAATCTGCTTGATATTGCCCATAATATTTTTGTGACTTAGTTCTATCCCTTTTGGAGTCCCCTCACTTCCACTACTAAAAATTATGGAGGCGGTGGAGTTTATATCTACATTTTCAAAATAGAGATATTGTAGCAAAAAGGTAGGTAAAAGTTTAGCTTGTAAAATTGTGGCAATTGAATCCCTTTTGGTCATCTGTTTTTTCAAATCCTCCACAAAAATAAGTTTGATGTCCTCAAAATCTTTCTCAATATCAAACCCCTTAGCCTTTAATTTGATTAAAAATCGTTTGGAAGTATAGATGGTTTTGAGTTCCGCTTTATTTACTGTTTTTAATAAAATTTCACTTCCCAAAGTATAATTCAAATTCACCACAGTTTTACCCAACATCATAATTGCCAAATTTGTAATCACACCAATTGGAGTTGCTGGTAGAATTATCCCAATATTTTGCTCATCTTTGACCTCTTTAGCAAAATTTCTCGAAAACAAAATCGCCCCTGTTAAAACTTTGGTCTTGCTTAATCCCTTACCCGAAAGTTCAGCAATACTTAATTTTCCTGAATCCCTTTTTGCCTCTTTTAGCCACGCAATATGAACAGGGTCAAGTGAGCTACTATAATAGTTCCACGAGTTGATAGAGAGTTCATAAATTTTTTGTTTTAAATCATCTACCTTGATATTTGTACTAAGTGGCTTACCAAAAGTTACAGAAACGGCTCGGGGTTTTAAAGTCCCCAAATCATATCGAAGTTTGGATTGTGAATGAGAAAATGCACTGCCCCAAAGCCCCCTGATATAAAATGGAATAATCACCACATTTTTATCTATACTTTTAAGAGCTATCTCATAACCCTTAAAAAATTCGCCCAAATTTCCATTTCGGCTGATATGACCCTCTGGAAAAAGTGCCACAACTTCGCCACGATTCAATATTTCTCCCACAATTTTAAGAGATTGCACACTCGCTCGTGGAGAGATAGGAATCACCTCAAAAAAATCTAAAAACCATTTGAAATACCAAATTTTATAAATCTCCCTATCCATTACAAATCTGATTTTTCGTGGAGTTGCAATCTGCAAAATTGCCCAATCAAGCCAACTTATATGATTTCCCAAAAGCAATACACCTTTATTTGCTGGTAGATTTTTGAGGTCAAAAACTTGTAACTTATATTTTTTTGAGATAGTAAATGTCACCAAATATTGCAAAAGTGATTGCGGTAATTTATAGATTGTGTAGATAGCCCCAATTAAAGCCACAAAACCGATAAACACAAAAATTACTCGACTACTCATACCTATCTCTGAAAATAGAATAACCAAAGCCAGAAAAAATAGCATAGATATATTTTGAATAAAATTGTTCGTTGCCAAAACTTTACCCAAATTATCCTCTTTTGCATGAAATTGGATGAGCGAATTTAAAGGCACGATGAAAAGTCCACCAAAATATCCAAATAGAAAAAATAATGTGATGAGTAGCCAGATGGAGGTAGTAAATGCCAAGATAAAAATTACAATTGTGATTCCGATAGCTGAGATGGGGATTGTGCCAAGCTCGATATAATTTTTTGAGATTCTGCCCGATGTGATTGAACCTATCACGATTCCAATCCCCGCAACCGCCATAACTCCGTGAATAAAAATCGTATTGTCACTATTTAAATACTCCTTTGCATAGGTAGGAAATGCGGAATCAAGAGTTTGCCCCACCGACCAAAAAACGGAAAGTCCGATGATACTTAGCCAAATAGCATTTGTGGCAGTTACATTTGCAAATGAGTTTTTGAGATATTGAAGTTTAACATATTTTTCTATATCAAATTTGAGGGCTTTATCTATATAACTTTTATCCAAAAGTCGATAACTCAAAATTGATTCTATGACAGTAAAAGCAATTAGCAAAAATCCAAGTGGGGCGATATTTTGCAAAGTGAGAGTGGTCGATAAAGCATCACCATAGATATTTTCAAAAAATAGCGAAAACAAAAATGAGCTAAACAAAATCCCCATAATCGTAATCGACTGCACATATCCATTTGCCGTTGCAATCTGCTCCTTGCCCACAAGCTCACGAATATATCCATATTTTGCAGGGGAATATATGGCACTTTGAATGGCAAGTGCAAAAGTGAAAGCGAAACTAAGCCAAAAAGCCCCTATATAGTAGGAAACGGTAATGGCAACCGCCAAAAATATAGAAGCGATGGCGGAATATCGAATCACCAAATGTTTGGGGTATTTGTCGCTCAAATAACCAGATGGAGTGAGGAGTAAAATAAATGGAAGCAAAATCAAAGCATTTACAATTGCGATTAATGCAGTAGTTTCTGTGCCATCAAAATTTTTGATAATCGTATTTCTAATGATGATTTTATGCCCAATATCGGTCAAAATATTTAAAAACATAATTATCAAGTAGGGGGTAAAGCCCCTCATTTTAAAGATATTCATAACTTTTTCCCTGAAATTTTTTTAGTATGTTCTCTAATCGTTTGCTTATTGAAAATATAAGGTTTAAATGTCAAAATCAAATCAAACATCAGTTTTTGTTGCAAATTCAAATTTTCACTTTTATGACGAATCAATGCCGAACCCATCTTGTACTCCAAAATCGCCAACTCCTTAGCTGACTTGACATATTGTGTAAAAAGATTTTCATCAATTTTATTTTTTCTAGCCTCCAGCAACATCCCTAAAATATCCAAATCTTTCTGATTATAAAACTCACCCTTTGGCAAAAGATACTCTTTTTGCAAAAACTCATCAAGCAACTCTTGCGAAATATTAAACTTTTCCAAGACTTGCGAAGTGGAAAAAAATGAGGAATTATCACTCCCCCCAGAGATAGTATCAAGCAATTTTATCAAAACATCCACATTATTACTAAAATCAAACTGATTATTCTTAAAAATAATCTTAATCTGATTAATTGTATAGGAAAAATTTATCTGAAAATATTTTATTAACTTAATAATATTTACCACCTCATCTTGATAAAGATGAACATTTGGCTTCAATTTTTTAGGTTCTGGCAAAAGCCCCTCCTTCACATAATACAAAATCGTAGATTTCCGCTCACCCGTCGCCTCTATCAAAGCAGACATTTTCAACATATCATTCTCCTAAAATTAATTTTCTCTTTAAGTTTTCGCACGTATATCAATTATGATATTTTAATGACATTATAGAATAATTTAGATTAAATGTCAACCATTAGGTGACACTTTTCTTTTGATATTGTAGCCTTTTGGGGAATTAAACCCTATCTGACAACTAAACAACCTTTTCTTTTGGCGATTTCAATTGTGGCAATTGTACCTGAGTTAAAGTTTATAAAATCTTTTTCTATTCCGTCGCTAAAGATTACACCATTTTCGGGCATAAAAGAGTTTATAATTAAATTTTCGTTTGGGGTAATTTTGCCAAAAACTAAATTTGTTTGTGAGTAGAGGCTAGGAAAAGGTTCTCGCACGGTATAATAGAGATAGTCTGAATCCCAACTGAATGTATATTTTTGGCACTCTTGATATTTTTTTTGAGCAGAGTGATTATTATATTTTGATTGGATAAACTTCTCAGCTACACCTTGCTCTTGATTTATGGTTTGGAAAATCCTATCTGCCCCTACCATTAAACTTTTTAGCCAACCAGTCGAGCCTAAACCCGTGGAGATTATAATTCCGCTTGAGGATTGGTTCTCATTTTGGTCACCGATTTTGATATTGTATCTTAGCGATGAGTGAGTTTTTGGACCTATGAAAATATCATTGACTCCATAAATCTCTTCACCCGTATTTAGCGATGCCTTGGCAAGAGTGATTTTTTTGGTGGAGCAACGGCGATTTGAAAGTTGAGGAATAAGCTCTTTTAGGTCGCTATATTTAAAAGGTAGCAAATTTCCATCCCATCGGCTTGGGTCTGGATTTACCCCAATCACAGGTTGAGAATCCAAATATTTAATCGTATTTGCCACCAACCCATCTTGCCCCAAAACCACCACAATATCATCGGGATTAAAGATATAATTTGGCAGATAAAGCCTATCTAGCTGATGAACCCTCTCTAAAGATGTGAGAATATTGAGAGTTTTTTGAATCACATTTTGGTACAATTTATGCTCATCGATATACTCATCAAAATTTCCACCCAGATGCTCAATATAAAATCTAGCTTGGCTTTGGGTATTAAACCGTTTAATCAACTCCTCTAAACGACTCTTTCTCGTCACCAAAACAATTTTCTTTTTACTAAAATTTTTCATCTATTTTCTTTTCTGTTTTATCATTCAATTTTTTTCCTTTATATTTTTTTTCATCTTTTTCCTTAAATAAATGATTATATCCTATAATAGTATCATAATAGGAGATGATTAATTATTAATGTATCTGTTTGGGGTCATAAGCCTTGATATTATTTAGTATTACTGAAAACTCTGTAAAACTATTTACAAAATTATTATATAATATGAAAAGTCAAAATTAAGGAAAAGAAATGAAACTTTTAGATTATATTGC
>JAOZPA010000122.1 GCA_029932985.1 Campylobacterales bacterium | reverse complement strand
AAATAAAACCATCTATCTTGTTGGAGTTGAATTTGATAAAAATAGTAGAAATATAGTGAATTTTGAGTGGGAAAAAAATTAGCCCTATAAATTTAAGTTTCACATAATATGACCTGACTTTTTTAAAATTATTTTTTACTAATTTTTACCCTCTATTATAAATTATATTTATTACAAACTAACTTTGATGATAACGATTCCACTTCGCTAATCTATTAATATTTTTATTTTAAAAACACTAAGGATTAGAAATTAAATAACATCCAATTTTTATCGCTAACTAACAGCACATCTTTGAATGAAATTTTTTGCTATGGTCTAAACTCTTTATTAAGTGATATTTGCTAAAATAGGTTATTAATTTATAAAGGCTTGACCGTGAAAGATTTATTAATCTATTTTTTTAGGCAGAATAGTTTCATTTACAATTTTGCACTCCTTTGTTTTGCTTTGCTTTATGCTTATGGGCTTTCCTATCTATTTTTTGAGGCTACGATTATCAACTATCTTATGATTTTATCGTTGAGTAGTTTTGGGATTTGGTTTATATTATTTCTAATATTTTTTTTCAAGGATAAGAATAAGTTATTTTTGGCTCAAGAGCGAGAGATTTTTAATAATTTCGTGCATAAAATCAAAAATGAATTTGGCGTGAGGGGAAATAGTGATGTGTTTGCAAAGATAGATTTGATAAAACATTTCATAGATAATAATTTCTCGGCTCGGGGACTTTTTGCAAATAAAGTTTATGCTCTGACAAATTCGTCCTTACATCTATATATCGAAAATTTAAATATCATAAAAGAGTTGCAAGAGGCTAAATATTTGGTGCAAAATTACTCTAAAGAGGATAAATTTTATAAGGAAGAGATAGATAAGAATTTAGAGCAAAATGAGGTGATTGTTCAGAAATTGGACAGTTTCATAAAAGAGATGATGAGTCAGAAAAATAATGACAAGAAGATTGATAGAGTTGCTCGGGATTTTGAGCATTCTATGGAGATTTTTAATACAATTAATTCAAGGAGATAGATATGAGTACCCAAACTGCTACTGTAAATTTGAAAAAGATGTTCGATAGTATCGATGAGAAATATGATGTTGTTGTTACAAATACTGAGGTGAAGATTATTGAGGATAGCTTAAGTGACATTGAGCAGGAGATTATTCGAGATAAGGCGAAGGAGTTTTTGAGAGTTTTGTCTGGTGAGGATAAGGGTAGTTTGCGAAGTATGCTAGAGGCTTCAACGGCGGAGGATATTGAGGATTTGGAGAGTTCGTCGGAGCTTTTAAGTACACGAATTGATAAGATTGATAGCATTGATGACACGGGTTCTAGCGATATTGCGGAATCTTTATTGAATTTAAATGATGAAGTCAAAGAGATAAATCCAAATACAGTTGATTTTGAGGCGGGGAAGTGGCTCTCATTTTTGCCATTTGTGGGCAAACCGATTGACCGATATTTGAGTAAATTCAAAAGTGCAAAGAGTGTGATTGGTGAGATTATTTCTAACCTTGAGCGAGGTGAGGATTTGCTACGAAATGATATAGCAGTTTTGGAATCGGACAAAAAACGATATAGACGTTCAGCTATCAAGCTTCAGCGAAAAGCGATGATTATGGAGCAGGTGGCTAAAGCGATTGAGGCGAATATTGCTAATTTTGATTCAAAAGAGAAGGAGTTTTATGAAAATAATTTGCTTCTTTATATCCAAAAACGAATCAGAAGCATCTATGAAATTTTGGTCGTGACCCAACAGGGATTTTTATCTAGCGATATTATCATCAGCACAAACTGGGAACTTGTAGATAATGTGAGCAATATCAAAACTGTGACAAAACGAGCATTAGAAATTGGTGTGAGTATGCTTGTGGCTTTGGCAAATCAAAAACGAGTGCTTGATGCTTCAAATAAAACTAAAGATTTGGCAAATGATTTGGTTTTGGGTAATGCACGGCGGATGAATTCACAAGTGGTTGATGTCTATAAGCAGTCAAATACAGCAACTTTGAGTATCGAAACTTTAAAAGAATCTTTTGATAATATCAACTCTGCTATGAATAAAATCAATGACTTTAAAGCTCAAAGCTTAAGTAAAATCAGGGGTGAAGTGGCTCAAATGAAAGAGGTTACGAGCAAATTAGAGGAAAAAGTAAAAGAGGTAGAAAAAGCGAATAAAGCAAAATCTATTTTACAAATTGATATTGATTAGATGAGGAAATAAGGCAATGAGTGTAGATTTGCCTTCTGCCAAACATTTTATATTGAATAGATACGATAAAATTTACAAAAAATAAAATGGCGGTGAGTGTACTTTAACCCAAAATTCTAAATATAGGAAAATAAAATGACAAAAATAGAAAAGCTTTTAAAAGAAAATGAAGAATTAAAAAGGTTATTAGTTTTAAATGGAATTATTTCGGAAGAGAAACCAAAAGTTACATCTTATAGTTTTAGTAAAACGAGTTATGAACAATTAAAAGAGTTGGTGGATATTGATAAAAATTTTGATAATGATATTTTTGATAGTTGGTTTAATAGTGATATTAAATTAAATGATGATGTTGCGCCATTTTTGATTAAATTATTGGAAGAGGAAAGTTTTCTTTTGTATGATTATAATGAAGAGGATTTGAAGATGTATTTTTTAAGTCAAATTTTTAACCATATTAAATTTAAAATAAGAGAAAAAAATTTTCGTTTTTTTAGTGAAGAGAATCTGAAATATGTAAGTGATAAATTTATATTAAATGGAACTCCCGATTTTTTTATTGCAAGAGGTTTAGACCGCCCCCAAAAACCCTATTTTTTTATCCAAGAGTTTAAGCAAGAAAAAGGCACAACCGACCCTGAATATCAACTTTTGGCAGAGCTTATTTGCGGAGCAGAGTTGAATAACTGGAGATTTATCAAAGGTGCTTATATTCGTGGGATTCAATGGAGATTTATGATTTTGGAAAGATTTGAAAAACATAAATATCAATATTTTGTAAGTCCTAGTTTTGATAGTTCAAAAATAGATGATTTAAAAAAGATATATAAAAATTTAATTTATATCAAAAATGAAGTGATAGAGATGATAGATAGAGGGGAAAGTGAAAGAGGTTGAAAAAGCTAATAAAGCAAAATCAGTTTTACAAATTGATATAGATACGATAAAATTTACGAAAAATAAAATGGCGATGAGTGTACTTTAACCCAAAGTTCTAAATATAGGAAAATAAAATGACAAATAAAGCACAAGCTAAAAGAATAGAAGAATTAGAGAGATTACTGGCTCTTAACGGTATTATTGAAGAAAAAAAACCAAAAGTTACATCTTATAGCTTTAGTAAAACGAGTTATGAAAAATTAAAAGAGTTGGTAGATGTTGAAAAAGAGTTTAATAATGATGTTTTTTCAGATTGGTTTAATAGTGATATTAAATTAAATGATAATGTTGAACCATTTTTAGTTGAATTATTGGCTGAAGAAGCCCTTGTTTTAAATGATTATAATGAAGAGGATTTGAAGATGTATTTTTTGAGTCAAATTTTTAATCATATTAAATTTAAAATAATGGATAAAAAGGTTAGGTTTTTTAGTGAAGAAAATTTAAGCTATGAGACAGACAAATTTATTTTAAATGGAAGTCCAGATTTTTTTATTGCTAGAGGAATTGTTAAACCCCAAAAACCATATTTTTTTATCCAAGAGTTTAAACAAGAAAAAGGCTCAACCGACCCAGAATATCAACTTTTAGCAGAGCTTATTTGTGGAGCAGAATTGAATGATTGGAGATTTATCAAAGGTGCTTTTATAAAAGGTGTTCAATGGCGATTTATGATTTTGGAAAGATTTGAAAAACACAAATACCAATATTTTGTAAGTCCTAGTTTTGATAGTTCAAAAATAGATGATTTAAAAAAGATATACAAAAATCTCATTTATATCAAAAATGAAGTGATAGAGATGATAGATAGAGGGGAATAGTTTTATAGGTTAGAATTTCTTTTTTTTATTGAAATTTTAACAAAAAATAGATTAGCGGTGCAGGGGCTTTTAGCCTCATCGCACTAAATTAATTTTATAATAATTTATCAAAGGAAAAAAGCATTATGCAAACAACACAAAACAGATATTTTGACCCAACTTGGCGAGATGATATATTAGATATTGAAGCTATTGATATACCACTTCTACTGCCTGATACTACACCTCGTAACAGTGATGTGTGGGTAGAAAAGCAAAAAAGATGGGATGAAATAATATTTAGAGAGAGTCACACTTATGAACAGCCTCGTATAATAACAGCGGTTTTGAAGCCATCTGAGATGAGTCAACACTATGTAATGACAGATTCTAAGGGTAATGTAACTTCAGATGATGCCATCATGTCGATGATGTTTCCGCCAAAAGCTTGGATGAGTGATTCTGGGGAGGAGCGATGTATGATGTTTGCAGCGGCAAAAGAAGCCAAAGGTGATGTTTTAGTTGGTGGATTGGGTTTGGGAATCTATCCTCAATTTGTGTTAGCACTGAATCGTCCTGTGAAATCTATAACTATTATTGAGCGAAATGAAAATATTATCGATTTTGTGAAAGAAGCTTGGCTTAATCATATTTCAGATAACAGCATAAAAATTACAATCATCAAAGACACAATAGAAAATTATCTATCTCAAACTAAAGAGAAATTTGATACTATCTATCTGGATACTTGGGAAGATGCAGACTCACGGTTTCTAGCCCATATTAATTATCTGATTGCATTAGCCTCTAATCATTGTGCCAAAGATGCAAAAATTCAATGTTGGGGATATTCCAGAATGCTAGATACATTTATAGCAGATGCAAAAGCTTTGACAAAAAATAAATTTCCGCTACACGAACATAATCTTGACCCTGTTTTAGAGGGATATGTGGATTGGCTAAAAAATCAAGAAGATAATATATCAGAAGAAATTATAGAGGAAAAAGCTAGAAGTTGTGCCTTAACAATAGAACAACCGATTGAAAAATATGATAGAAGCCGATGTTTTACCGCATTTGCCACTTCAACAGCTGATTTTTATCGTAATTTAGCATTTTCAAAAAAGCAAGATTAAAGTCCCCTAACGGAAATTTTATTTTATGAATGTTTGGCAATTGCTGAACATTCTAATAGCAAATGGAGCAAAAATGACAAAAATAGAACAAGCCAAAAGAATAGAAGAGTTAGAGAGATTATTAGCTATAAATGAAATTATTACAGAAAAAAAACCAAAAACCACATCTTATAGTTTCAGTACAACAAGTTATGAAAAACTTCGTGAATTGATGGATATTAGTTTAAATTTTGATAATTCCATTTTTGATGACTGGTTTAATAGTGATTTAAAATTAAATGATGATGTAGAGCCATTTTTAATACAATTATTAGAACAAGAAGCTTATATTTTAAAATATTATAATGAAGAAGATTTGAAAATGTATTTTTTGAGTCAGATTTTTAACCATATTAAATTTAAAATGAAAGATAAAAATTTCAGATTTTTTAGTAAAGAGAATCTGAAATATGAAGCAGATAATTTTATTTTAAATGGAACTCCAGATTTTTTTATTGCTAAAGGTTTAGATTATCCCCAAAAACCATATTTTTTTATCCAAGAGTTTAAACAAGAAAAAGGCTCAACCGACCCAGAATATCAACTTTTAGCAGAGCTTATTTGTGGAGCAGAATTGAATGATTGGAGATTTATAAAAGGTGCTTATATTCGTGGGATTCAATGGCGATTTATGATTTTGGAAAGATTTGAAAAACATAAATATCAATATTTTGTCTCTAAAAGTTTTGATAGCAGTGAAATAAATGGTCTAAGAGCAATCTATAAAAATTTAATTTATGTCAAAAATGAAGTGATAGAGATGATTGATAGAGGGGAATAAAATGAGTGATGAAATTAAAAAATTATTAATAGAAAATGAAAATTTAAGAAAAAGAATTTTAGCTTTAGAGGGTATTCCCGAGGAGAAGGAGAAGAAAATTTCCTATCCTTATAGTAAGATGACTTATACTAAATTAAGAAATTTAGTTGAGATTAAAAAGAATTTTGATAAAACTGTTTTTAATGAGTGGTTTAATAGTGATATAAAATTTGAAAACAGTGTTGAACCATTTTTGAAAAATCTTTTATTTCAAAAAGGATATTTGATAAATTCATATAATGAAGTTGATTTGAATATGCAATTTATTGCTCCGATTTTTAATCATATAAATTTTACAATGTTTGATAGAGAGGTTAGATTTTTTAGTGAAGAAAATTTAAGTTATGAAGCTGATAATTTTATATTTAATGGTGAGCCAGATTTTTTTATCGCTAAGGGGTTGGAGATTCCTGAAAAACCATATTTCTTCATCCAAGAGTTTAAAAAAAGAGAAGATTATAGTAATCCCCGTCCTCAACTTTTGGCAGAGCTTATTAGTGCTGTTGAATTAAATAGTTGGAAAACTATAAAAGGAATTTATCTTATAGGAAGTATTTGGAATTTTGTAATTTTGGAAAAATTGGGAGTTGATAAATACCAATATTTTGTTAGCGAAGATTTTAATAGTTCTAAACTAACAGATTTAAAAGAGATATATAAGAATTTACTTTATATAAAAAATGAAGTGATAGAGATGATAGATAATGATTTTCAATAAAAACATAAGATTTAAAAAATGAGTAAGGATGAATAATAAACAGATATTATGGAATGAAGAAAAAAATCAACTATTACATTTTCCATAAGTGATTTGGCAATATTGAAAACTAAATCAAAAGAATTAGGAATAGGCTATCAAAATCTTATACAAGTTTTGGTACATAATTATGCCTTGGGTAAAGTAAAACTTAGTATTTAAAATTAATCTTAAATATTTTAGGTTTAAAGCTAAGGTTTAGTGTTTGGCAATGCGACCTAGTCATTAGTGAAAATATGATATAATTTTACAAAAATAGAGGATAAGAAATTTTGAATAAGAGAAAAATATAATTAAATTTGAATGGGATGTAAAAAAAG
>JAOZPA010000121.1 GCA_029932985.1 Campylobacterales bacterium | reverse complement strand
CTATTTAAAGTTCTATCTCTCCAAATTCCAGCACTTCCAATTTTTCCATAATTGCCTTCAATATTTTTAATAATAATACCCTTTTAATTTTACTTTAAAATTTCTTTTTATCGTAATCCCCATCACTCATATTGTTATTCACATATTGAATCATTTGTGGATTTATATCAAATCTAATATATTTACAATTTAATTCTTCACACTCTTTCCAATTTTGCATATCTATATCATTATATTTCATTGCTCATCTTCATCAAAATCAAATCCTATATCAGTTTTTTCTGTTTTAAATTTATATATCAATTATTTCTCCTTTCACCGATGTTTTGAAAGCCCATTTCCCCCAGTAAATTTTTTTTGATATAAGTAGCGGTTGGGGGTCATGAGCCTTTTTATAATTTTAAAGTTTATGTGAAATTTTAACTATCTCTTTTAATTTATTAATCGCTTTTTTGGAGTCAATCCCCTCAATCGCCATTCCTATTCCATCATACATATCTCTAGCTTTTCCATCTACCATCAATGCCACGGCGGTATTTAAAATCACAATATCCCTTTTTGCCCCCTGCTCTTGACCATTCAAAATAGATGTGGTAATTTTTGCATTTTCAATCGCATCTCCACCCTTGATTGATTCGAGAGGTGAGAGTTTAAAACCATATTTTTCTGGATTAATTTCGCCATCTTTGATATGACCGCCCTCAAGTCGGCTAAAATAGGTGATGTCGCTGATGCTAACTTCGTCTAGTCCATCTCGGCTACTTACGATAATTGCACTCTTGCTCTCAAGCATAGAGAGGGTTTTTGCCATTTTGTAAAGATAATTTTCACTAAAAACACCAATCATCTGTTTTTGAGCATTAGCTGGATTTGTCAGCGGTCCTAAAATATTAAAGATTGTTCTGTGATTTATCGATTTTCTAATGGGCATAATATATTTCATAGCGGGGTGGTGATTGATAGCAAACATAAACATAAATCCACTCTCCATAAGCATAGTGGGAAGTTTGTCCAGCTCCAAATTCAGATTCACCCCCAAAGCCTCCAACATATCCGCACTTCCTGAGTTGCTAGTGATACTTCGATTGCCGTGCTTCGCCACCATACAATCCAAACTTGCCAAAAGTAAAGAGGTGGTCGTCGAAATATTGAAACTTCCACTTTTATCACCGCCAGTTCCACAATTATCAATCAATTTTTCCCTAATATCTCGTGGTAACTCAACTTTGAGTGAGTGCTTTCTCATCACCTTTGCTGCCGCCGCAATCTCATCAATATCTTCACCATTTAAATATAACTTTTCAAGCAACCCTTTAGCTTCATAACTACTCATTTTATTGTTAAATAATTTTTCAAATGTAACCGTTGCATCATTAAAATTCATAATTCGCCTTATTTTCTATAATTATATCTTTCTTTAGGTTAAAATTTAATTTTTTTTTTACTATTACTACTTATAAAAAATCTATCAAATCAAAATTATTTCACCAAAAACCTCTTTGTTATGATAGATTGAATCTTTATCATCTATTTTTGTTTTAATTTTTGGGTTAAATAGTATAAAATTGGCATCTTCTCTCAGTTTTAATTTAGCAGTTTTGAGATTTAAAATTTTGGCAGGATTTATACAAATTAGATTTATCAAAGTTTGCATATCGATAATTTCTGTTTTGACAAGGTGAGTGTAAGCAATTTTCAAAAAATGTTCAACACTGCTCGTACCAAAAAGTGCATCACTAAAAGCCAAATCTTTATAACCAATCGACTTCGGTGAGTGTGCCGAGGTGATAAAATCGATCTTACCCTTTTTCAACATTTTCAAAAGTTTTTTCCGTTGCTTTTCCTCACGAAGAGGTGGTTTTAGTTTTGCATTTGTATTAAATTTATCACACTCATTTTCATTTAATACCAAATTTTGCAACGAAACTTCCGCATAGATTTTTGGATTTATCTTTTTGGCTCTATTAATAATTTTCAGCGAATCACTAAGCGAAATCGTTTTAAAAATCACCTTGACATCGAAATATTTCGCCATCTCCACCACCTTCGCCACCTCTGAAAGTTCACTAGTTTTCGAGATGCCCCCAAGCCCCAGTTTAAACGAAATCTCACCATCGTTCATCATCCCATTTTCATCGAGCGAACTATTTTGAATATAGCAAAAAATCGTACCATTTTTCAATTTCGCATACTGCATCACCCTTTTTATGAGATTTGACTCCACATCAGAATTTAGCTCAATCACCTCCGCCCCACCATTTATCAAGGTAGAGATATTATTTAGCCGATTATTCTCATCAATTGCAGGAATCGAAACTATCACATTTGAACCCAAATTATTTTTGAGCTGTGAATTAAAAAGCTCCAAAAAAGTTTCATTATTTAGAGTTGGCAAAAAATCACTATTTAAAACAAAACTTCCAACTCCACTTTTTTTCGCCTTTTGACAAAGTTTTTGCATATTTTTTTTATTGAAAATATTATCTTTAAGCATCAAATTCAACTCCACAATCTTAGGAATCAGATACATTTCACTTGCATCAATCACTTTTTTTGCACTCTTCGCCTCAATATTTTTAGCAATATAAACAATCTTCCCACCACTCACTCGAATATCAATCCTATCCATTTTTTTATCAAAAACTTTCACATTCTTAATTATCATTCCAGCCCTTTTTTGAGTTATTATTTCGCACGAACACCATATCAGAAATAATATTTCCATATTTTATCATAATTAACAGTAAATCCTTGACATTCGCATTTTTTTTTTCTATAATTCTCGAAAACACAAGGAAATAAATGAAACAGATAGGAGCTCATGTAAGTGCAAGTGGTGGGGTATTTAATGCTCCCATAAATGCGTCCAAAATCGGGGCGAAAGCTTTTGCACTTTTTAATAAAAATCAACGGCGGTGGGATGCTAAACCTCTCGATGAAAAAACGATAAAAAAATTTAAAGATGAGCTTGAGAAGAGTGGAATTTTGCCAAAATATGTTTTAGCCCACGATAGCTACCTAATCAATTTAGGACATCCCGATGAGGCGAAGAGGGAAAAATCACTAAATGCTTTTATAGATGAGATAAATCGGTGTGAACAGTTGGGGCTGGATAGATTAAATTTTCACCCTGGGTCGCATTTGGTAAAGATGACAAAAAAAGAGAAAGCGGATGAGACAAAGCTTGGATACATTGAGGAGGAGTGTTTGGGTAGGATTAGTCAGTCGTTAAATAGTGCGATGGAGCTAACTCAAAATGTGATTTTGGTCATCGAAAATACCGCAGGTCAAGGAACTAATCTAGGCTATAAATTGGAGCATTTAAAATATCTCATAGATAATTCGATTGATAAAAGCCGAATCGGAGTGTGTATTGATACTTGCCATTTTTTCGTTTCAGGTTATGATATTCGAGATAAAGAGAGCTATGAAAAAAGTTTTGGTGAGTTTGAAAAATTGATAGGTTTTGAGTATTTAAAAGGGATGCATATAAATGATTCTAAACCGCCATTAGGTAGCAAAGTTGATAGACATCAGTCCCTTGGCAAAGGTGAAATTGGGATTGAATTTTTTAAACTTCTGATGAATGATGAGCGGATTGATGATATTCCAATGGTTTTAGAGACCCCAAACCAAGAGATTTGGGCAGAAGAGATTGAGCTTCTTTATTCATTTATAAATTAAGGCAATAAGGCATTGAGGATTAAGGCTCTCATCTCATTGCCTCTCTTTTACTGACTCAATCGCTCCATCTTATCCAAAATAAAATCAATATGAATCTTCAAATTATAATACTCACCCATATATGAGAGTGGAATTTTGGTATTATCGGTAATCTCCAGCTGAAACTCTTGAAAAGTTTTTATCTCCATCTTTATCTCATCTTTTGAAAGTGAGGGCAATCGTCGGTCAAGGTCATTTAGCAAATCATACCATTTATAAATTTTGTGCCGAATACTCCATCGATAAAGTGGCAAAAATCCCTTCGATAGGGGGACTAAAAGAGTCAAAAATGGAATAATCAAAATTTTTAATCTATCAATATTTGATGCAATCCAAAATGGAAATATTTTTTCAAGCCAAGTTTCACCATATTGCAGATACCTCTTCGCTTCGGGATGAAGTGGCAATTCCAAATACTCCTTAGTTGGGAATTCATCACTTTTTTGGAAAAAACTTTTTTCTGAATGAATCACCTTTAACTCTTTCATCAATATCCGCACCAACTCCTCAGGCAAATCACCCCTCACCGCTAAACTCGCAGTAGTGGCAAGAAGAGTAACATCGGCTTGGGGGACATTAGCCTTCAAATCTATCACCCCCTCAAAAAGGGTAATAGGCGAAATATATTTATATTGCTTCTCATAAGCCACCGCCCGTTTGAAACTCAAAAGAGAGATATTTGGATTTTCAAGTAACTCTTTTATCATTTGAGATTTGGCAGAGGTTACAACCATCAAAGCATCAATTTCACCATTTTGCAACTGCTTAACTGCTTGAGTATCTGTCAAATTAACTATATTACTATTTTTTTTATTAATATTATTAACCTTTAAAAAACAGTTCGACAATTTTATAGAGCCACTTCCCACCTCACCGATGGAAATTTTTTTGCCCTGAAACTCCTTTAGATACTCAACTTTGCCCTGCGAATTGTCATAAAAAACCCACAACGGCTCATAATAGAGACTCGCTAAGCTTAGGAGATTTTTTTTATCATTTTGGCTAACCGTACCACCCTGCACAAAAGCGATGTCAACTTTTTTTTCATTAAGTAGTTTTAGGGCATCAACCGAACCAGCCGTCGTAATAATCTTAACCTCCACTTTTTCTTTGGCTAAAATCTCTTGATATTTAAGGGCTGTTTTATAATATGTTCCACTATCTCGCCCTGTTGCGATGGTCAATTTTTTTTCGGGCATTGGTGAGATAAATAAAGATGTGACAAAAAAAGCAAGATAGATAAAAATTCCAACACCTATAACGGTTGTCATCCAAATTTTCATACTACTATTTTTTAGGAAATTCATCATTATTTTGCAAGATTTTGGATAATTTGTGGGTCATTTGCAATTGCCATTCCAAAATATAAGATAGCGATAACTACCAACATATTTAAACCAACCGCCACAAATAAAGCCCATTGATGGTATCCACCAAGTTCTTGTAGTGAGTCTAAAAGCATCTCATCATCGACTTGATTTTCTTTTGCACTTTTTCTGATTTTTTCATATCTTTTATAGACAAAAAAGGTGAAAATAAAACCACTCGCTATCCAAATCATCAATGCCAAATAGACATTTCCACTTGCCAAAATCGAGATAATAAAAAATACACTCGCCTCAGCATAAAGTTTTCGATAGAGCAGAAAAAAAATCCCGCCCATCAATGCCCACGACGACCAAATCCAAGTAAATCCATTTAGCTCATATTTTTTAAAAGCATTTATGTAAAAATCCTCCACTGATGGTTTACCGATATAGGCTTTTATCGCCTCTTCATCTATATCCATTTTTTTCTCAACCATTCTCATTCCTTTATCTTTTTCTAATTATAGCATAAAAATATTTTCAAAAGAATATCTGGGACAACTCATCTTTGTTTTTCCTTTTCTACTTTGAGATTAATTTAAACTTTACAAAGATTATGATAAGATAAAATCTAATTACAAATTTAGGTAAAAAATTGAAAATAAAAATCCAACGATTTAATAAAAAAACAAAAATTCAAGAGTTTAAGTTAGGCAAATCTGTTGTAACTCTGCTCGAAGGTTTTAATGAAATAAAAACAAAAATTGATGCAAGTTTCACATTTAGAAGTGGGTGTCGTAGTGAAGTTTGTGGAAGTTGTGCGGTTGTGGTAAATGGCAAAGAGAAATTAGCTTGTGGCTACAAAGTCCAAGATGGTGATATTATTGAGCCATTAAAAAAAGCAACGGTGATAAAAGATATGGTGGTTGAGCTAGATAACTCAATGCAAAAAAATTCAAAATCTCTAAATTTTTTAGACCTAAAATCTGATAAAATTCCAACCAATAAAGATGAAAAGAGAATTGAGGTGCAAAGCAACTGTATTTTATGCAACTCGTGTTACAGCTCTTGCCCCATTTTGGAGGTAAATAAAAACTTCTTAGGTCCATTTGCATTAAGCCGAAATTTAAGATATGTAAATGATGTGCGAGTAGAAAATATCAAAGAGAAACTAGGAGCGGTGCAATCTAATGGAATTTGGGATTGTACACTTTGCGGTGAGTGTACTTTGGTCTGCCCACAAAATATCGACCCCAAAACCGACATATTAATGCTTAGAACTAAAAGCATTCAACAAGGTTTTAGCGACCCCACATATCTAAGTTTTGATGATTTCTCACCAAGTGGTTTCAACCCAAATTTTTAGGAAAAAAGATGAATAATTTTATATATGAGTCCCCTCCACCGCTGAATGGAAAATGCAAAATTCTATCACATATTATCGCATTTTTTCTCACATTTTCACCACTTTTAACTTTTTTGTATATTTGGCTGAAATATGATTTCTGGATAGGAACAGCTGGGGGGCTTTTGGTCTTTTTGGTATCGGGTATAGTTACTAGCAAATTGAGAATCATCTCAATTCCACTCGACCAACTAGAGATTTCTCACTCAAATTTGGAGATAGCTAGGTGGTATGTGGCAAAACATATCTGCTTCATCGCAAGAGTTTAAAAAATTTTAAATATGATATTTTTTTATAAAAAAAGGAGTTTTTATGAACTTAGCTATTAGTATTCCTGATAATATATTTTTTGGTATTAATCAAACAAAAGAAAGCTTGACTAACATTATTAAAGAAAAATTAGCTTTAGAGCTTTACAAAACACACCAAATTTCCCTAAGTCAAGGTGCAAAATAGTCTCTATGGATATCACACGGCTATTATTACATTCTTAAAAAAAATGTTATAATAGCTCAAAAAGAGGATAGAGAATGGCAATAAAAAGAATTTCACTAATTGAAATCTTAAACGAGATAACGGATAATAGAAGGGCTGAAGGGAAACGGCATCCATTGCCGATGTTGTTGATAATT
>JAOZPA010000120.1 GCA_029932985.1 Campylobacterales bacterium | reverse complement strand
TTTGGTTGCGGAAGCAGGATTTGAACCTGCGACCTTCGGGTTATGAGCCCGACGAGCTGCCAAACTGCTCTATTCCGCGACAAATATTGGATGGGGTGAAGGGATTCGAACCCCTGAATACTGGTACCAAAAACCAGTGCCTTACCGCTTGGCGACACCCCAGTATGTTTCAATATGGCGACATTATACCCTTTTGTTTTGGATTTGTCAAGTAAATTACAAAACTTTTTCAAATTCTTTTTTATTTGTTTAAAATCTTCTAGTTAGCTAATTAAAATCTAATCAAAATAAGGCTAAAATAAGAAAAATTAACATTTATAGGAGCTTATTGTGCAAAATTTGGAACATAAAACTTTTGAGGCGATTCAAGCCGAGTTGGAATTTATTGGTTATTATAATCTGCCAAATCAGAATACTGAAAAAATTAAGAGATATGCAGAAAAAATTACGAAAAAAGATATAGTTATTATTGGAATTGGTGGAAGTAGTTTGGGTCCGAGTGCGATTTATGAATTTTTAAAATATAAAAAAGATTTCAAAAAGAAGTTGCATCTCTTAGAATCTACCGACCCTTTATCGCTAAAGTACAAAATTGATAGACTGGATTTGGATAATTCACTTTTTGTGGTGATTAGTAAATCTGGGGGGACTATTGAAACAATCTCCATTTTGAAATATATTTTGACAAAAATCTCATTGCAGAAAGAAAATTTTGTGCTAATCACCGAGGATGATTCTAAACTGAAAGCCTTTGGCGACACTCACAATCTCGATTCATTCATCATCCCCAAAAATGTAGGCGGTCGCTTTTCGGTTTTTAGCCCCGTGGGTCTGCTCCCCCTTGCCTTGGTTGGTGTGGATATTGACAAACTGCTACTTGGGGCAAAAGAGGTTCGAGATTCATTTTTTAACAAAAGTGATTATTATCAAAAGTTGATGCCAAAAGCTCTGCTCTTCAGCTCACTCATCGATACTCAAAACATTAACTGTCTTTTTAGTTATAGCGAAACTTTGCGGGAGTTCAATCGTTGGTATGTGCAGATTTGGGGTGAGTCATTGGGGAAAAAACAGCCCCAAACGGAAAAAAATATTGGACTAACTCCCATCGGTTTGGTAGGACCTGTTGATCAGCACTCATTTTTGCAACTCATCGTTGAAGGGTTTCGTGACAAAACCGTAACATTCATAAAGATAAAAGATTTTGGAAATGATAAAAAAATTGGAGATATTTCGCTTAAAAATCTTGAGGCACTAGACAATATCAACGGCTTAGAATTTTCCAAACTTATCAATATGCAGTGTGATTCTATCATAAATTCGTTGAGGGATTTAAAAGAGATTCCCATAGATATTTTGGAATTGGAGCGAATTGATGAACAAAATATTGGAAAATTGATGTTTTATTTTGAACTCCTAACCTCCATCGTGGGAAAAATATTAAATGTAAATACCTATAATCAACCTGGGGTGGAGGATGGGAAAATTATTTTGAAAAAAATGTTGGCTAAAATCTAGTTTAAAAAAGTGTAAAAGAGATAATGTATAGAGTGAAAAAGTTCTACTTTTGACCAACATCAGAAAAATTAAATATAAATATTGTATTATTATATAAGATGAGCAGAAAAAGTTAAAGGCTCACTATTTGGCAATGCACCCCTATAAACGTGAAAATGAGATGATAGCTTTTGGGGGATTGAGGCTTTAGCCAAAATTTAAATTTTCAGGAGATTATATGAAGCAGATAATAGCATTGATTTTACTATTACAAGTTGTAGTTTTTGGGTTGGAAGCTCCGCCAAAGCCACTAAAGGCAAGTGAGGCTTTTAAGGTTTCGATGGTGCAAGATGGGTGGAATTTGAAAATATCGGTGAAGTTGGGTGAGCAGATTTATCTTTATCACGAGCAGGTGAAATTGGAGATTGTTGAGCCGTCGAAGATTGATATATCAAATGAGTTGAAGTTGCCAGATGCGGTGGATTATCACGAGTTTAAGGTGATTAATGGTGATTTTAATTTGACTATTCCGATGGGGGCGATTAAGACAAAAGCGAAGCAGGATGATTTTAAGCTATTATTTAGTTTTCAAGGGTGTTCAGAGTTGGGGATTTGCTATCGACCAAATAAAACTTTTTTTGACACAGCAAATTCTGGAGTTAGGGAGGTTAAAATTTCAGATACAAATGAGAGTAAAGGTGAAAATTTAGGGGAGATTACAGAGCAAGATTCTATTGCAAATATTTTAAAAGATGCAAATATGATTAAGATTTTGACCACATTTTTTCTTTTTGGCTTGTTACTATCTTTGACCCCCTGCATTTTCCCGATGATTCCGATTTTGTCGAGTATTATTGTTGCTCAAGGTGAAAAAGGGATGTCGGCGAAAAAAGGTTTTATGCTTTCGTTGGTTTATGTTTTGGCGATGTCGGTCACTTATACAATCGCTGGAGTGATGGCAGGGATGTTTGGCTCAAATATTCAGGCTGCTTTTCAAAATCCGTGGATAATCGCCTCATTTAGTGCTGTTTTTGTGGCATTGGCTTTTTCGATGTTTGGCTATTATGATATAGAGTTACCCAAATCTATGCAAACGAAATTAAACAAAACGAGTAATAAAGCTGAGGGTAAGGGGATTTTTGGAATTGCTGTTATGGGGTTTTTGTCGGCACTAATTGTTGGACCGTGTGTGGCTGCTCCTCTTGCTGGGGCGTTGATTTATATCGGTCAGACTGGTGATGCTTTGCTTGGTGGGGTTGCACTATT
The DNA here is from genome assembly GCA_029932985.1 of Campylobacterales bacterium. Taxonomy (GTDB): domain Bacteria; phylum Campylobacterota; class Campylobacteria; order Campylobacterales; family JAOZPA01; genus JAOZPA01. The sequence goes on along the minus strand of JAOZPA010000120.1, from coordinate 4,315 downwards.
TACCTTGAGTATGGGTATGGGAATGCCACTTTTGCTCATCGGGATTGGGGCTGGAAAATATATGCCTCGACCAGGAATGTGGATGGAGATTACAAAAGCGGTATTTGGTGTGCTGATGCTGGGAGTTGCAATATGGATGCTTTCTCGGATTTTGGATTTGACGATTATTATGTTTTTGTGGGCATTTCTGACAATTTCGATTGGTATGTATATGGGTGCTTTAGAGCCAGAGCCAGAGGAGGCAAGTGGTGCGGTGAGATTTATAAAGGTGATTGCATTTACGATTTTGATTTTTGGAGTGCTGATATTTATAGGTGCTTTGAGTGGGGCAACAAATCCGTTAAATCCGTTGCAAAACTTTAAACCAACTTTGCAAGTGGAGCAAAAATCGAAGAGTGAATTTAAGAAAATTAAATCACTTGATGAGCTTAATAGTGAGATTTCAAAGTCCCCTAAACCGATAATGATAGATTTTTATGCGGATTGGTGTGTGAGTTGTGTGAAGCTTGAGAAGGAGACTTTTAAGGATTCTGAGGTGCAAGAGAAGCTAAAAGATTTTACATTATTGAAAATTGATGTGACTAAAAACACAGATGAAGATAAAAAAATGATGCAAAAATATAGGGTTTCGGGCCCTCCATCTTTGATATTTTATAAAGATAAACAGGAGTTAAAAAATCTGCAATTAGTTGGATTTGTTGAAGCAGAAAAATTTATAACTCATCTTGAAAAAATTTCTGATTAATGGAGAGATTTGATAGATGCCAAAAACTTTTTGGAGATAGATTTGAAAAAATTCAAAATACAAAAATTCTACTTTTGGGAGTTGGGGGAGTTGGGGGCTTTTGCCTCGACTGCCTTTACCGAAGTGGAGTAAAAAATATCACAATTGTAGATGATGATACTTTTGATATTACAAATCAAAATCGCCAAATCGGAGCATCGGCTGTGGGGGCTGTAAAGGTTTCTGTTTTGGCAAAAAAATATGCAGGGGTAAAGGCGATTGAGACCAAAATAGATGAGGCTTGGTGTGAGCAGTTTGATTTTGATGAGTTTGATATAGTTATCGATGCGATTGATGATATGAGGGCAAAAGTGGCGGTAGCAAATTCAGTCAAAAAAATTTTTATAAGCTCAATGGGAAGTGCTAAAAAATTAAACCCAACCAAAATAAAAGTTACTTCAATTTGGAAAACTCACACCGATAAATTAGCAAAAAAATTTAGATACGAACTTAAAAAGAGTGGCTTTAAAGGCGATTTTTTAGTAGTTTTTAGTGATGAAGAGTCACAATCTAAAGAGATGGGTAGCTTTGTGGGGGTCACGGGAAGTTTTGGCTTAGCCCTTTGTGCCACAACTATCAATAAAATTTAAATATTTTAAAATTAAAAATAGCAAAATAAACAGTGCTATACCTCCAAGATAAAGAAAAAATCAAGATTATAAAACTATAAATCTTTAATTAGTCCTAAATTCAAACATAAAAAGCTTTTTTTTATCTTTTTTGTGTTAAATTCTTATTTTTAATAATAAGGAATTTTCTATGAGAAAAGATTGGGTAGAGAAAAGAAAAAATGACAAAGTAAAAACTCAAATGTATTATGCAAGAGCTGGAATAATCACTGAGGAGATGAAATATGTTGCAGAGGTTGAGGATTTGGATGAGGAGTTGATTCGTAGTGAGATTGCGAGAGGGCGGATGATAATTCCTGCAAATATTGAACATCTAAATTTAAAACCTATGGCGATTGGAATCGCTGCAAAATGTAAAATCAATGCAAATATTGGTTCGTCGGCTTTGGCTTCAGATATTGCTGGAGAGGTGGAAAAGGTCAGAATTTCGGAGAAATATGGAGCTGATACCATTATGGATTTATCGACGGGAAATGATATTGATAAGACTCGGATTGCGATTATCGATGCTTCATCTGTCCCTATTGGCACAGTTCCGATGTATCATATTCTCGAAGAGGTTGGCAATAAAATTGAGGATTTGACAATTGAAATAATGCTTGAGGTGATTGAGCGACAAGCAAAGCAAGGGGTGAGTTATTTCACAATTCATGCTGGATTTTTGCTACAATTTATGCCAGAGATTGCAAAGAGAAAAATGGGAATTGTGAGCCGTGGGGGAAGTTTGATGGCGGCTTGGATGATGCACTATCACAAAGAAAATCCCTTCTATACCGCTTACGATGAGATTTTGGATATTTGCCAAAAGTATGATGTAGCACTTTCACTTGGGGATTCTCTGAGACCTGGGTGTCTCTTTGATGCTAGTGATAATGCACAACTTGGTGAGCTAAAAATTTTGGGTGATTTGACTTTAAGAGCTTGGGAAAAAGATGTGCAAATTATGATAGAGGGTCCGGGGCATGTACCCCTAAATCAGATTGAGCGAAATATGAAAATCGAGCGGGATTATTGCCACGAAGCTCCATTTTATATTTTAGGTCCTCTAGTTACTGACATCGCAGCGGGTTATGACCATATCTCTAGTGCAATTGGTGCGGCGGTTGGGGGATGGCACGGGGCAAGTATGCTTTGTTATGTGACCCCAAAAGAGCATTTAGGTTTGCCAAATGCACAAGATGTTCGAGAGGGTATTATCGCTTATAAGATTGCGGCACACGCAGCGGATATTGCACGGGGGCGAAAAGATGCGATGAAAATCGATAATGAGATGAGTGATGCGAGATATAGTTTTGATTGGAATCGACAGTTTGAATTGGCACTTGATGGCGATAGAGCAAGAGAATATCACGATGAAACTCTGCCACAAGAGGTTTTTAAGGAAGCTGAATTTTGTTCAATGTGTGGTCCAAAATTTTGTAGCTATAAAATTACACAAACAATTATGGAAAAACACGGCGAGAGTTTAAAATCTTAAAAATTTTATAAAAAGGCATTGAGGCATTAAGTGAAATTTAAACCCACCTATTGTCTCATTGCCTAATACTTATAATTTTAATTGGTTTATGACCCCTACAAATACCCAATCATTTTTTAAATAAAAAGATAAATGAGAAAAATGCAATGACTGAAGAGTGGAGGTATAAATATTCTCCGTAGAAAGCTCCTGCCCACAAAGAGCCGATAAATGCCCCCAACCCTAATCCAAATCCATAGTAAAATTGTAACACTAGTTTTTTGTCTGAATACAAAGTTGATAAATAGCTTAATATTGCGGTGTGATAGAGGGCAAAGCTAAAGGCATGAAAAGATTGTGAAATGTAGAGGATTGGGAGATTTGAGGGAAATAGAAATAGAAGTAACCAACGAATTATGGTGAGAAAAATGGAAAGTTTAATGAGAAGCAGAAGGTCAAATTTAAAAAATTTCATTTGGTAATTAAAAAGTATAATTTCGCAGATTACCCCAAAAGCCCAAAGGTAGCTGATGATTTCGTAACTTATTCCGTGTGAGGATTCATAGATTGTGAAAAAGTTATAAAATCCGCCAAAGCTCATCTGCATTAAGATTATCGAAATCCACAGATATTTATATGCAAAAATGTCAAATGATTGGGTAGCCGCTTGGGGACTGGAGTCTGTTTTTTTGAATTCGTCTAATCTTGTGATGTTATATCCATAAAAAGCGGTCAAAATTATGGTGATTACTAAAAAATCTATCCCTAATGTGAAGTCAACATTGAAAAATTTCGCTAAAACAACTCCAATTAACATAAAGCCGATTGAGCCGTAGAGTCGGGATTTGCCGTATCGCTCTTTTTTTAAATATTCCAGCGAATAGGATTCGATATAGGGCAAAATAATTCCCATCGAGATTGCCATAAAAATATTTGAAATGATAAATAGAGATAGATTTTCGATAGTAAAATAGAAACTCACAATACTCACCACGGAGAGCCAAAGTGCATTTTTGTATAGTTTGAGGTTAAATTGAAAAAATTTTAGGAAAAAAAACGGCATTAAAAAGCGAATTAAAGGTGGAATTGCATAAATTACACCAATATAATAGGGAGTATAGCCATAAAGTGCCAGAATTTTAGGCAAAAAAATCACATAAACACCGATGATACTGAAATAGAAAAAGAAAAAACTCGAAAGATTGAAAAACATTTTTTGATTTATGATTTGTCCATTTTTTTAATTTTTACTCTTATTGTTTTTTATACTTTAGTCCCCTCACCGATATTTTATTTTGGAAGCTCAAACTTGTTTGAGGTTTAAGTGAAACTTTATAAAAATGAAAAGTTTTGATTTTATCTATTATGTTTTCTCTCTCTTCTCTTCTCTTCTCTTATGGTTATCAATGTTTTGAGTTTGAAGTTTTGAGAGAAAATTCGCCCAAG
>JAOZPA010000026.1 GCA_029932985.1 Campylobacterales bacterium | reverse complement strand
TTAAAAAGCCTAATAATAGGTATTTCTGTTCTACAGAAGAAACAGGAGAACCATATCGCTTACCTCTCACTAACCTCCTACTTTGTAATAAAAAGTGAAGCAGAGTTAAATAAAGGTTTTTGCGATATTTTGATAAAACCTCTCAACCCCTATGTTGAATATTTTGCAATTGTAGAGTTAAAATATATCAGCAGAAAAGTAAAAGGTAAAAAATTAAAAAAAGAGATTGAAACAAAAAAAGCAAAAGCGATTGAACAATTAAATAGATACCAAAATGATGAAATTGTAGAGTTTTACAAAAACAGCGGTAAAATACTAAAAAAAATTATCATAATATTTTACGGCTGGAAAATGATTTGTTGTGAGGAGATTTAAAAAAACAATTTCACCCCACCCCTGAAAATAAAAGCTTTTTGCATAGTAGTTACCTTTTGTCAAACTCTACTGATAATTTTATATCATTTGACCTAATTTGCATAAAATATCCTTTTTAATTTTCAATTAATTTATCGGTGAGGGGGCTTTTTTACCAATGAATGCAATCAGATTTTGTTATATCAAATCTAAATAATACTTTTTTGGAAACGGCACTTGTGTAGATATAGGAGATATTTATCTCTGAATCTAAGAATCGTTTAGATGACTGGCAGATGCCTTTTTTGACATTTTTTGACATTCTTTTTTTGCCATCTTTTGCCACAAATTCATCACTTTTTGCCCCTGTTAAAATTTCAAAAGTGTAGATTAAATTCAAATCTTTGGAATCAACTTTGACCAAGGTCGTAAAATTATCCACTTTTTGCGGAAGTTTTTTGGAAATTGCCTCAACTGCCAACTTCACAATCTCCTTATTTTGAGATTTAAACTCTTTTGAGATGTCCGCCCCAAAACCAATGGTGCAAAACAGCAACGAAAAAACTATAAATATACCTCTTATCATAAAAATCCTTTATTTTTTTTGATTATAGTAAATTAATGGTTATTTTCTTCTTTTTTTAGCAATGAACATTGTAGAAATATCCATTGAGTAGCCTTTTGCCATCAAAACATCAAAACCGCATTGGGCTAACTCCTCTATCATCTTCTCTTTTGTCAGAAATCCATCGATTGAGTTTGGTAAATAGTTGTAGGCTTCATAGTTTTTGGACACAAAACCGCCAACTTTTGGCAAAACTTTTTTCATATAAAAATCTCGTAATCTTGAGGAGCAGGTGTTATTTTCATTTTTGGTAAATTCCAAAATCACTAACATTCCACCATTTTTCAAAACTCGATTAAACTCTTTTAGCCCCTCAATTCTATCCACAACATTTCTAATCCCATAAGTGATACTCAAAATATCTACACTTTTACTATCAAGCGGTATAGATTTGGCTTCACCCACCACAAACTCTGCCTCAATATCTTTTTTTCGTGCCATATTCAACATTCCCGTTGAGGGGTCAACACCCACCACATTTTTGAGAATAATATCATTTTTTTTGGTTCGTTTTATCCAATATTCACACATATCACCTGTGCCACAAGCGATATCCGCTATCAAATCCAACTTTTTTTTACCATATTTTTCGAGTGCTAAATCACAAGCTTTTTTTCGCCAAATTTTATCTACCCCAAAACTCAAAACCCTATTTGCAACATCATAGGTTTTTGCAATATCATCAAACATTGATACAATTTTTTTTTGCTTATCCAAAATATTTCCTAAACTATAAATTAAAAACAAATTATATTATGTTTTCTTATAAAGCCCTGTTAAACTTAAATTTATCTTTTGGTGGATAAATTGGAAAGTAGAATTCCTACCCATTTTGTATTGTGAGTTGATTCAAAGGCGATTTTAAGTGTCATCGTGATGGGGACGGCCAAAAACATTCCCACAATTCCCAAAATCCACCCCCAAAAAATGAGTGAAAAAAAGATGACCATTGGTGAAAGTCCCAGCTCTTTTCCCATAAGCTTGGGTTCAATGATGTTACTAATGGAGATATTTACAATCACATAAAAGGTGATAAGCCAAAAAGTGACATTTAAATCTGTAGAGATTAAAGAGAGTAAAATTGCAGGGATTGAGGCGATAACAGACCCTACAACAGGGATAAAATTAAATAAAAATGCCAAAACAGCCCAAAGTAGTGGATAGTTTAAATCAAAAAAGATGAGTAAAATATAGACAAAAAACCCAGTTAACAAACTAGTGAAAGTTTTGACAATAAAATATTTTTGTAAATTATATGAAAAAAGTTTAAAACTCTGTAACTTTTTTTTATCACTTTTAAAAATAATTTTTAACTTTTTCTCGAATGACTTGGATTCACTAATTATAAAAGCCACACCGATAAAAACAAGTAGAAATTTTGAAAAAAATGTGCCAATGCCCCCCAAAAGCTTGGTTGAAAAATTGAAAAAATAGCTCATATCCACCGCTTTTAAAAGCTCATCCTTATTTACCTCCACTTTCACTTCACTTCCTAAATAATCAACCAGTCCACTTATCAAAAGCTTAATCTTTTGCTCATAAAGAGGCAAATTTGAGCTAAAACTATTTAACGAGCTATTTATCATATAAGTTATAAGCATAATAATTATCACAAAAACTAAAATAATGAGAAAATAAGCTATGATTTTGGGTATCTTGAAGTTTTGCAAAAAACTTAAAAGTGCAGAAAACAGTGAAGCAATAAAGATTGCCAAAAATAAAATCACCACAATTTCACTAGCCATCTTTAATCCAGCGACAATAATGATAGAGGTAGAGAGGTAAAAAAAATAATATTTGAGATTTTGGGTATTTGTGAGCATAATTTTAACTTTTTTATAAAATATTTCACTATAATTATATCTAAAATTTATTAAAAAAGTGAGATAAAATGCAAAAAAATATTTGTACTCTTTGTGGAGGGCAAAATATAGAACTATTTTTTGAAAATAAGCAGAGAGAATTTCATCGGTGCGGGGACTGTGACCTTATTTTTGTGCCAAAGCAATATTTTCTATCGGTAAATGAGGAGAAGGAGCAATATGATTTTCATCAGAACTCTTTTGAAAATAGGGGCTATATTGAGTTTTTAAATCAGCTTTGCCTTCCAACTCAAAAATTTATAAATCCTAATGCAAATGGATTAGATTTTGGGAGTGGACCTATGCCTGTGCTATCGCAAATGTTTGAGCTGTCGGGATTTAATATGGATATTTATGATTATTTTTATGCAACCGATATTGTCGTATTTGAAAAAAAATATGATTTTATCACTTCGACGGAGGTTTTTGAGCATCTGCATAATCCACTTGATGAGGTAAAAAAACTTTGGAATTGTCTTGAGGTGGGGGGAGTTTTGGCGATTATGACGGGGATGACTCAACATATAAGTGATTTTAAAAATTGGCACTATATTCGTGATTTGACTCATATTTGCTTTTTTTCAGATAAAACTTTTCGCTTTATTGCCTCGCTTTTGGGGGGTGAAATAATCTTTGAAGAAAACAATGTGACAATTCTAAAAAAAATTAAAATCTAAACTTAATTTAGTTATAATGTGCAAAATTAAATTGGAGAAAATATGAAAAAAATTATTTTGAGTTTATTGGTGGCAAGTGCGGTGATGGCAAGTGACCCTGCGGCGGCAAAAGTTGATATGGATGCGATGGCAAATCAAATGTTTATGAAGATGAAAGAGAATACTTTGGATATGAGTAAGCAGATGCTTGTTACGATGAAAGAGGCGAAAAAGTGTTTTACTGATGCCAATGGCAAAAAAGATGCACAAAAATGTGCGGAGACTATGAGCAAAAAGAGTGAAGAGGTAGAAAATAAGATGGCTAGTGCTTTTGGGATTGATAAGGCAAAAATTCAAGCTGAGAAGAAAAGACAAAAAAGTGAATTTGAGAAGATGGAGTGGAATGCAAATGAGAAAACTAAGACAATTGCTCAGCTAGATAAGGCGATTTCACAGGGGACTATTAGTACGAAATGTATGGATGAGAGTAAGGGATTTAAGGATTTTAGAGAGTGTATGACTAAAAATGGATTGATGAAGAAATAGACGAAATTTTTAGATGCAAACCATTAATTATGAAATTAGCTCAAGGAGGAGACAATGAGAGATTTAAATGACCCAAAACTTTATATAAATAGAGAGTTGTCGTGGTTGAAGTTTAATTCACGGGTTTTGTGGGTGGCTCAGGATAAAAAGAAACCACTACTTGAGAGGTTGAAGTTTTTAGCGATTTATACCACAAATTTAGATGAATTTTATATGATACGGGTGGCTGGGCTTAAGCAACTTTATAGAGCGGGAATTAGTGTGACGGGTGATGATTATATGACCCCCAAACAGCAACTTTTGCAGATTCGAGAAACTTTAAGAGCTGAGCTTAGAAAGGTGGAGCGATATTATAGAGATATTGTTGAGCAATTAAAGGCGAAAAATCTTAATATCGTGACCTATTCCACCCTTTCCTCCCCCTTGCAACAGGAGGTTGATAGCTATTTTTACAAAAATATTTTTCCTGTAATTGTGCCAATTGCTGTCGATAGCACTCATCCATTTCCGCATTTGAATAATTTAAGTTTCTCTTTGGCGGTGAAAATTGAGGATATGGATAATCCTACTGATATTAAATATGCAATGGTGAGAATTCCTAGAATTTTGCCAAGATTTATCCAGATAGGTAGAAACTCCTACATCACAATTGAATCACTGGTTGTTAAACATATAAATAGTATTTTTCCAGGATTTAATCTCATAAGTTCTACCTCATTTAGGGTCACAAGAAATGCAGATATTGTGATTGAGGAGGAGGAAGCTGATGATTTTATGGTGATTTTGGAAGAGGGGCTGAGACTACGAAAAAAGGGTGCTTTTGTGCGACTTGAGATAGAATCTGGGTATGATGAGGATTTGAAAGCTTTTATTACAAATCATATACGAGTTTATCCTGATGATATTTATGAGCATAAAGTTCCATTAAATTTGGGTCAGCTTTGGCAGATTGTGGGCAATAAAGATTTTTCAGATTTGACAATTCCCCCAAATTCTCCAAAAGTCCTCTCACCGTTTAATAGTGCAGAATCGATTTTTAGAGTTATGAAAAAAGAGGATATTCTAATATTTCACCCCTATGAAAGTTTTGACCCTGTGGTTAAATTGCTTGAGTGTGCCAGTATTGACCCTAAGGTTTTGTCTATCAGAATCACACTTTATCGAGTGGAAAAAAACTCACCTCTTATCGATGCTTTGATGAATGCAGCAAATAATGGCAAACAAGTTACGGTGATGGTGGAGCTAAAAGCTAGATTTGATGAGGAGAATAATCTTATTTGGGCTAGAACCTTGGAAAATGCAGGGGCTCACGTAATTTATGGAATTCCTGGATTTAAAATTCACTCAAAAGTGGTGCAAGTTATCAGAAAAGAGGATGATGGATTGAAATTTTATATGCAGTTTGGCACAGGAAATTACAATTCTCAAACGGCAAAAATTTATAGTGATGTGAGTTATTTTACGACTAGAGGAGATTTTGCAGAGGATGTAATTAAATTTTTTCAGATTCTCACAGGTTATGTCAAGTTTAAGACTCTCAAAAATTTATCAATGTCACCTATACAGATAAAAAATCGATTAATTTCAATGATTGAGATGGAGGGGAGTAAGAAAAAAGAGGGTAGAATTATTTTAAAAGCTAACTCTTTGGTTGATTCTGATGTCATAAAAGCTCTCTACAAAGCCTCAATAGCTGGGGTCAATATCGATTTGATAATACGAGGAATCTGCTCTTTGAGACCTAAAGTCAAAGGTGTAAGTGAAAATATAACGGTCACCTCATTGGTGGGAAAATATTTGGAACATGCCCGAATCTTCTATTTTAAACACTCAACTCCATCTATTTCAATCTCTAGTGCAGATTTAATGCCCCGAAATCTTGAGAGAAGACTGGAACTTATGACCCCTATTTTTGACCAAGTTTTGTCGCAAAAACTATATGAAATTTTGCAATTGCAATTAAATGATAGCTCACTTAGCTGGAAACTGGAAAACAATGGTGAATATAAAAAAGTCAAGGCGGATAAAGAGGTAGATTCACAGCAAATTTTAGAAGTTTATACAAATCGAGTTTTTAAGATGTTAAATAAAAATATAGAAAAAAATGAGATTAGCAGATTAGCTCATAAATTGTTCAAAGAAAGCTAACCAATTTTATGAATATTGCGATTTTTGGCGGTTCATTTGACCCTATTCATATCGGGCATATTGAGATTATTAACCACTCTTTAGACCAGCTCGATATAGATAGATTAATAATTGTTCCTACATTTTTAAGCCCTTTTAAAAAAAAATTTCTAGCTTCGCCAAGTGTTCGATTTAGTTGGATAAAAGAGGTTTTTAAAAATAATCCATCGGTTGAGGTTAGTGATTTTGAAATAGCTCAAAATATCCCAACAGCCACTATAAAAACTGTTGAATATTTTGAAAAATCCCTAAATCCTAAAAAAATATATTTAATAATTGGGGCAGATAATCTCCCCTCACTTCATCTTTGGCAAGACTATAACAAACTTGAACAAAAAGTGAAATTTGTAGTTGCATCTAGAGATGGATTTACAACCCCTCACCGCTATATAAAATTAGGAATTAATGTAGATATTAGCTCTTCAAAACTGAGAAAAGAGACAGATAAAAATTTTTTACCATACAATATCGCCAAAAATATAATTAAACATTATCAATAAGTCTAATATTTAAAATCCGCATAGATTGGTAAATGGTCAGAATATCCCACACCTTTATGTTTGCCTTTTCCTCGTTTGGTAATTTCCCATCTTTTAATCCAATCTTTTTTCACAAAAAGATATTTGGGAGCAAATCTATTGAAACTTTTCTCTTTATAGCTAATCCCTTTACCATCAAAAAGTGCTGGAGAGATTATCATATTATCAAGTGAGCCTTTTTTACCATAAAAATTATGACTCCATCTCTCATTTTTATCAAGTTCCATCCACAAGTTATATCGATAATTTTTGAATTTTTTATCTTTGATTTGAGATAAAGTTATCATCTTGTTTTCTTTAATAGTTCGTAATTTATGGTTAATTCCCGTTTTTCCGTTGGTGTCATTGAGTTTCACTCGATTTTTAAAGGTTTCAAACTCATTATAATCTGAATTTAAATCACCAATAATAACATAATCGGTATCTTTACTAAGTTTATCAAGCCGTTTTTTCAAAGCCGTCGCAAATCTTATTCTCTTACTCTCCGCTCCACTTTTAGATTTCCAGTGATTCACAAAAATTTTAAACTCTTTGTTTTCAACCAAAATTGTAGCTTCCAAAATATTTCGTTCTCGTGAATATTTGCTGACAAAAACCTCATTAACCTTTTTAATTGGAAATTTTGAGATAATTGCACATTTAACAGCTGTCTTTTTTTTCTTTTTGGTAATTGCAAAATATTTATACTCCACACCCTGATTTTTCAAAGTATCCACCAAATCTTTAAGAGCTTGTTCACTCTCCATCTCTTGTAAAGCCACAATATCTGCATTTAAATCTTTGATAACTTTGGAGATATTTTGAAGTTTGATTTTGTAGATTTTTTTATTCCACCCAAATTGAGTATTTGGTTTATATTGCTGATATTCTGTGCCATTGTTGTTTAAGTCAAAAATATTTTCGACATTGTAGTTTGCTACTCGAAAGTCCCCTGCAAAAAGTAATGCAGGAAACAAAAGTGAGGTTAATAATCTCATTTTTCTAAGGGTATAAATTGAGCAACATTTTTATCATACTCTTCAATTTTGCCATCTCTTATTGAATAATGCCAAACTCGAATCTCTAATTTCCCAGCCTCAACTCGCTCTTTAATTGATGGATAAGTCAATAGATTTTCCGCTTGAAAAATTGCTGAAACTTTTTCTAAATTATGAAATTTTTCATCCAACGTTTCACTTTTATCTGTTAAATCTATAATATTTTTTGCTTTTTGACCAAGTGATAGCCATCTTTTTACATGTTTAAACTCTGGAGCATCCAAATCTTGATATAGACTTCTTATAGCCCCACATTGAGAATGAGCACAAATCAAAATTGTATCTACCTCTAATGCACTCACCGCATATTCAATTGCCGCAGGAGTCGATGGAAAATCAACATCGTGAGGAGGTACAAAATTTCCAATATTTCTTATTATGAATAGGTCACCCGGCCCTGAATTAGTTATGAGATTTGGTACAACTCTTGAATCACTACATCCAATAAATAAAACCTTTGGCTTTTGACCATTATCTATTAAATCAATAAAATTCTCTTTATGATCTAAATATGTTTGATTTTGAAACTCTTTTGAACCCTTAATTATATCTGAAATACTCATAGCTATCCTTTAATTTTTTACTTTAAATTTTATACCAAATGATATGGTACACGTTTGGGGTCTTAAACCTTGAAAGTCTCTTTTGTTTTACAAAACTCACTCAATATACACCCACCGCATTCTGGATTTATCGCCTTGCAACGATAGCGACCAAACAAAACCATCGCTTGATGTAACACTGCAAGATTGATTTTTAACTTTTTGACAAGCTGAGTCTCAGTCTCTTTGACATTTTTGCCATCACTAAGCCCAAGCCTATGTGACACTCGAAACACATGAGTATCGACCGCCATCAAATTTTCACCACACCACTCAATCATCACCACATTTGCGGTTTTTTGCCCCACACCAGCTAGACTCATAAGAGTTTTCTGTGTCAGTGGAATATTACCATTATACTCATTTATAACTTTTTGTGCCATTAAAATAATATTCCTTGCCTTATTATTAAAAAAAGAGCAAGTTTGTAGTAACTTTTTTACATCATTAAGTGTAGATTCAGCTAATTCATATACAGATGGATAGCTTTCAAAAAGCTTAGGAGTGATGAGATTTACCCGTTTATCAGTGCATTGAGCCGACAAAATTACACAAATCAAAAGCTCATAAAGGTTATTATAATGCAATTCTGTCTTGGCATTCTCATACTCAACCATCAAAATCTCCCTGATAGATTCAATCTCTTTCTTAGTTGCTAGTTTGATATTTTCTCCCTTTTTTATTTGTTATTTATAATTATATCATATTTCAAAATCAAATTCTATCTCTTAAAATCTAAGTAAATGGGTAATGAAAAACTTTTTTTAAACTTTTTATGCTAAAATGGCAAAAATTATATCTACTTAAGGTGAAAAGATGCAGATAAGAATCTATTATGAAGATACAGATGCTGGTGGAGTTGTTTATCATACGAATTATTTAAAATATTGTGAGAGGGCGAGGAGTGAGTATTTTTTTGCCTCAAACTATAAAATTATGGATGAAAATGCTCACTTCTTGGTTAAAAAACTGGAAGCTCAATTTCTAAAACCTGCATATCTTGGTGATATATTGGAAGTTAAGACTTTTTTAATAAAGATGAAAAATGCAAGTGTAGAGTTAAAACAAGATATTTTTAAAGATAATATTAAAATTTTTTCAACTAATATCTTATTGGCTTTTGTAAAAAATGGAAAATTGGCAAAAATCACAGCTCAAAATAGAGAACTTTTTGAAAAACTTTCTTTAAATTCTCAAATAAAAAATAATAATATAGAAGGAAAAAGATGAAAATTTTATATTTTGGTGGACAAAAATCGGGGAAATCAATATTTGCAGAGAAGAAAACTTTGGATTTAGCAAAGGATAAAAAGCCATATTATATCGCAACTTATGATAATAGTTTTAATGATGAGGAGATGAATGAGCGGATAAAAACCCATAGAATGCAACGGAAAGATAAATTTAAGTTTATAGAGGAGCAGTTTAATTTTCCACTGTTGATTCAGCCAAATCAAACTTATATAGTAGATTGTGTGTCGATGTGGTTGTTTAATTCGATGGCAGAAAAAAATAAAGATTGGTTTTTAAATGCACTTGAGAGATTGATAGATATGGATAGCGATATTGTTTTTGTGTTGATTGATGTAAATAATGGTGTGATTCCTGCGGATAAGGAGAGTCGTAAATTTGTAGATTTGACTGGGTCGATTGCCCAAAAACTGGTCAAGATGTGTGATGAAGTTTATGAAGTGAAATTTGGAATAGAGGTAAAGTTAAAATAATGAATTTTATCAATGGCATAATTTACAGCCTCAGTTATTTTACGATTTTACCCGTTTCTGTTAGTAATTTCGAGGCTAACCATAATTTTTACCGAGGTGTGATTTTTGGATTGCCCATTAGTGGCTTGGTTTTGGCAATTCTTACCATCTCACTATTTGCACTTTTGCCGTTTCAACTCATCTACAAAGCGATTTTTTGTGCGATTTTGTACCTATTTTTTTACGGATTCATTCACCTAGAAGCGGTGGCAGATACGATAGATGGTTATTTTGCTTCACTCTCAAACAAAAATATCTATGCGGTGATGAAAGAGCCTCAAGTGGGGGCGATGGGGGCGATTGGTGCATTTTGTTTTGTCCTATTAAAAATCATAGCACTGTTTTTTCTACTATATTATGAGCAGTATTTAGCAATTATGTTGGCTCTATTTTTTAGCCGTTTCTCCATTTTCTTTGCTCTTGATTTTGATTTTCATCCCAAAAGCACTTTTTTAAATTCACTAAAATCCTCTATCAGCACAAGTGTTATTTTTAAAATTATATTTCTGCCTTTCAATATGCTCACTAAATTTATACTCTTGCAACTCAAAAAAAAGTTGGGATTTTTAAATGGTGATACCGTGGGATTCACGATTGAGCTTCAAGAGATTATTTTTCTAAATATCGGGGTGGCATTGTGTTAAAGTTTTCTCACGGCGGAGGTATTTATCAATTTGCACAAGAGTCCGATTGTCAAATCAAAGATGTTATCGACCTCTCCTCAAATATCAACTTTTTAAAGCCAAAGATAGATTTTGATTTTAA
Source organism: Campylobacterales bacterium (assembly GCA_029932985.1). Taxonomy (GTDB): domain Bacteria; phylum Campylobacterota; class Campylobacteria; order Campylobacterales; family JAOZPA01; genus JAOZPA01. The sequence goes on along the minus strand of JAOZPA010000026.1, from coordinate 12,347 downwards.
CAAATTAGATATTTCATATTATCCCGATTATCAAAAAATTTATGAAACTTTGGCAAAAAACTATGGTGTCAAAAATTCTCAAATTGAGCTTTATAGTGGCGGAAGCAGTGCAATTTTTTCACTTTTTCGCTCTCTAAATTTAAACCACTGTACCATCTACTCCCCCGCATATTTAGAATACAAAAAAGCAAGTGAAATTTTTGGTTATAAACTTACAAAAATTAATAGATTTGAAAACATCTATCAAAAAGTCAAAAAAAACTCTCTTGTAATCTTTGTCAATCCCTCAACCCCAGACGGAAAATTTTATAATCTCAAAAAACTTTTCAAAATTTGGAAAAAATCAGATGCCACCGTTTTAATTGATGAATCCTTTTTAGATTTTACCACCAAACCCTCAGCCACCAAATATCTAAAAAATTACAAAAAATTATATATCTTAAAATCGATGACCAAATTTTATAGCTGTGCAGGAGTTAGAGTTGGGTTACTGCTCACTCACCGACAAAATGTTTTAAAGCTAAAGTCCTCCCAACCACTCTGGAAATTATCACAATTTGACATTAATTATTTAGAACAAGCTTTGAAAGATAAAAAATTCAAAAAAAAATCTCTAAATAAAAATAGAAAAAATAGGATTTTTTTGAAAAAAATTTTAGAAAACTCAAATCTATTCTCTAAAATCTATAAATCAAAGGCAAATTTTATCTTAGCCAAACTAAAAAATATTACAGCTTTACAATTACAACAAAAATTAAAACCATATAAAATTATGATACGAGATTGTGCAAACTTTGATTTTTTAGATGAAAGCTATGTGCGAATCGCTGTCAAAAGTAAAAAAAATTTAAAAATTTTACTTAGCCTATTGTAATAATCTTATCGCTACACCATTTTGCTAAATCTTTGTCGTGGGTAATTAAAAGCAAAGCATAAGAATCCAAAAACTCCATCAAGATTTTCATCACATCAAGTTGTATCACATTATCTAGTGCGGAGGTTGGCTCATCGGCAAGTAGCAAATCTGGTTTACTCAAAATAGCCCGTAAAATTGAACATCTTTGGAGTTGCCCTCCACTTAATTGGTGAGGTTTTTTGAGCAATAACTCCTCATCCAATTTCAACACCGCCAAATATTTTTTCATCCCATTAGTGGTTGTGACATCTTCAATCTGATTTATGATTGAGTATGATGGATGAAATGAGCTGTAGGGGTCTTGGAAAATTTGCCCAATTTTCATAGCTTTTATTGAACCATTTAGGGGTCGTAACTCATTTATGATTAATTCAAAAAGTGTACTTTTCCCACTTCCACTCTCTCCCACAATCGAGACCACTTCGCCCCTCTTTAGCTCTAAATTAAAATCCTCATAAATCAATCTATTTTTCTCATAGCCAAATGTCAAATTCTCTATCTTTAATACCGTTTCCATAATTATCCTAGATTTTTTTAAACTTCACCATAATTTTACCCTAAAATCTGTTATTTATCACTTATTTAACTAATTCAAATACAATTTTTTGTATAATCCTCAAACTTAATAGTTCAAGGTAAAAAATATGATAAATTATGAGAATTTAAAAGAGATAATATTCAAGTTAGACCCGGAAACCGCTCATGGTGTGGTGGAGTTTGGGGCTAAAAATATGGATAAGTTTTGTCCGAAGGTCACGAGCTTTATGGCGGAAAAAAATTTTGTGTTAGATAGTCGGCTTAAGCAAGAAATTTTTGGAGTGGAGTTTTTGAACCCTGTGGGATTGGCTGCTGGGTTTGATAAAAATATGGTGATGCCTAAAACTTTGACTTCACTTGGATTTGGATTTTTGGAGTTTGGGACTATAACCCCCAAACCGCAAAATGGAAATCCCAAACCTAGAATTTTTAGATACCCAAATCAAAACTCAATCCAAAATGCGATGGGATTTAACAATGACGGTATGGATGAGGTGATAAAACGGGTGAAAAAACTCTATCCATTTATGACTCCACTTGGGGCAAATATTGGTAAAAATAAAACCACCCCACAAGATGATGCTCTCAGGGATTATGAAAAACTTATTAAACATTTCAAAGATATTAGTGATTATTTGGTTATCAATATCTCTTCACCAAATACTCCGGGGCTTCGGGATTTACAAAATGAGAGTTTTATAAAAGATATTTTTACAGTAGCCACACAACTTACTCACAAACCAGTTTTGCTAAAAATTGCACCTGATATGGAGATTGATGATGCCAAAAAAATATCAAATATCGCAATCGAAAATGGAGCAAAGGGGTTAATTGCTACAAATACGACCATAGATTATTCACTTTTAGATGGTGCTAAAAATTTTGGAGGACTTAGTGGAGATGTTTTACGAGCAAAAAGTTACACACTTTTTAAAGAGTTGGCAAAAGATTTATTTGGTAAAACTACTCTAATTTCCGTTGGGGGCATCGATAGTGGTGAGGAGGCATATCGGCGGATTCGAGCTGGAGCATCGCTTGTGCAAGTTTTGACTGCTTTGATTTTTAAAGGTCCATCACTAGTAAAAAATATCAATTTAGAATTACTAAAACTTTTGGAAGAGGATGGTTTTAGCAGTATTAGTGAAGCGGTAGGAAGTGATTTAAAGTGAAAAAAGTTATATTAACAATATTTATATTAGGGGGATTGATGGCAAATAGTTTACCAAAACATTTCAGCAAAAAGCTAGATAATGGTTTAGAAGTGGTGGTTGTGCCTTTGAAAAATGGCAGTGATGTGATTTCGACCGATATTTTTTATAAAGTGGGTAGTCGAAATGAGAGAATGGGGCTTAGTGGGATGGCTCACATGTTGGAGCATCTGAATTTTAAATCCACAAAAGAGTTAAAAGCGGGTGAGTTTGACAAAATCGTAAAAAGTTTTGGTGGGGTAAATAATGCCTCAACGGGATTTGATTATACTCACTATTTTATCAAAAGTTCAGCTGGAAATTTGAGTAAGAGTATGGGGCTTTTTGCAGAGATGATGCAAAATCTCAAGCTCCTAGATGAGGAGTTTCAGCCAGAGCGAGATGTGGTTCTTGAGGAGCGGAAGTGGCGAACAGATAATAGCCCGATGGGTTATCTCTACTTTCGACTTTTCAACAATACTTTTATCTATCATCCTTATCATTGGACTCCGATTGGTTTTATGGATGATATTAAAAATTGGAAAATTGAGGATATTCGTGAATTTCACAAAACTTACTATCAACCGCAAAATGCTTTGCTTTTGGTCACGGGAGATATTGAGCCAGAAAGTGTATTTGAAAATGCCCAAAAAATTTTTAATGACATAAATAATAGCGGTGAAATTCCTAAAGTCCATACCGTTGAGCCTGTGCAAGATGGTGCGAAGCGGATAGAGATTTTTAAACAAAGTGAAGTTCAAATGTTGGCAATCGCTTATCATATTCCAAATTTCCAACACCCAGACCAAGTGGCACTTTCAGCTTTGAGTGAAATTTTGAGTAGTGGAAAAAGTAGCCGACTGTATAGTCAATTGGTAGATAAAAAACAGCTCGTAAATACGATTTATGGTTACAATATGGAGAGTAGCGACCCAAATGTTTTTATGTTTTTGGCAGTTTGTAATCCTGAAGTAAATGCAACCGATGTGGAGATTGAGCTTTTGGCAGAGGTGGAAAAGATTAAAAAAGATGGAATCAGCAAAGAGGAGTTAGACCGAGTTAAAATTAATGTCAAAAGTGATTTTGTATTTGGACTTGAAAGTTCTAGTTCGGTGGCTAACCTGTTTGGAAGTTATTTGGTGCGAGGGGATTTAAAACCACTGATGGAGTTTGAGGAGAAGTTGGCAAAATTAACAAGTGATGATATAGTTGAGGTTGTAAAAAAATATCTTACAACTAAAAATTCAACAACAGTAATATTGAAAAAGGAGAAATAGTGAATCTACCATTAGGGGCGATGACCGCTCTAGTAACACCATTTAAAAATCAGAAATTGGACATAGAGTGCTATGAAAAATTGATTAAGAGGCAGATAGACAATGGAATAGAGGCGGTTGTGCCAGTAGGAACGACGGGGGAAAGTGCGACTTTGAGCCATAATGAGCATAGAGAGTGTGTGGAGATTGCAGTAGCAGTTTGCAAAGGTACAGGTGTAAAAGTTTTGGCAGGGGCTGGAAGTAACTCCACCATCGAAGCGATTCCTTTAGCTCAACATGCCCAACATTCAGGGGCTGATGGAATTTTGGTAGTGACACCATACTATAATAAACCGACTCAGCAGGGATTGTTTGAGCATTATAAAAATATTGCAGATTCGGTGGAGATACCTTTGCTTTTGTATAATGTCCCTGGACGGACGGGGGTAGATTTGGAGGCAGATACTGCGATAAAACTTTTTAATCAATGTTCAAATATTTATGGTATCAAAGAGGCGACGGGGTCGATTGAGAGATGTGTGGAGTTAAATGCAAAAGAGAGTCGATTGCAAATTATTAGTGGAGATGATTGTATAAATTATCCGATTTTGGCAAGTGGCGGTGCAGGGGTTATCTCTGTGACCTCTAATCTTTTGCCAGATACAATTGCAAATCTTGTAAAATCTGCACGAGATGGGGATTATGAAAAAGCTAGAGAGATTAATAACAGTTTATATGAGATGAATAAAGCTCTTTTTTGTGAGAGTAATCCTGTGCCAATCAAGGCGGCGATGTATATTGCTGGAGTTATAAAAACTTTGGAATATCGTTTGCCATTAACTCCTCCATCAAAAGAGACGATGAAAAGATTAGAGTTAGCTATGAAAAAGCTAAGTATTATTTAAGATTAAGGCATTGAGTAAGGAGATGAGGGGTTAATTGTCTTAGCCCTCATCTTTGTCTTTCTATAAAAATCTAAATATCACAACCATTAATCGCAGTATTTTGATACTCTTTACCTATCATTTGAAAAACTTTTTGCTTAATTCCCTTAATCGTAATTCCATATTTTTTAAACAAATCACTAGCTTTTCCACTTGCTCCAAAAGTAGTCATAGACAACACTTCATCAGCATATTTATATAACTCCATTCCACTAGATGCCTCAACGGCTAGAATTTTTGTATTTTTATCTAAAACTTGGGCTTTATACTCATCACTTTGCTCATCGAAGAGGTCAAAACAGGGGATACTAACGATATTTGCATCGATTCCTGCAAGTTCAAGATGACAAGCCGCCATAAATGATGGCATAAGCTCACTTCCACTCGCCATAATCGTAACAGTCGCATTTTCCCGTTTTTTGATAAGATATGCACCATTTTCCACATCACCAAACTCTCTCTCATCTTTCAAAGTTTTAAGATTTTGCCTACTTAACACAAATGCACTTGGAGCATCAATCGTCAAAGCTTTTTGCCAACATTTTACATTTTCAGTTGCATCTGCTGGACGGAATGTATAAAAGTTTGGCATCGCACGAAATTGTGAAAGTTGCTCAATCGGTTGATGAGTTCCGCCATCTTCACCCACACCAATACTATCGTGAGTCCAAACATAAAACTGCTTTGCTCTCATAATCGCTGCAACTCGCACAGCTGGTTTTGAATAATCGCTAAAGACGAAAAAAGTTGAATTAAATGGTAAAAACAAACCATAAAGTGAAATTGCATTACAAATCGCAGCCATAGAATGCTCACGAATTCCAAAATAGATATTTCGCCCATTTGGGAAAGTTCCCATATTTTTTAGCTCACTTTTGTTTGATGGTGAGAGGTCTGCACTTCCACCTATAAAACTTGGAACTGCTTTTGCAATAGCATTTAAAATTTCACCATTACTACTTCTTGTTGCTACCTCTTTGCCCTTTCCAGCCTCATAAGTTGGCCACTTAATTTTTGAAAAATCTGGATTTTGCAAAGCCTCTAAAATTTGATTTTGCTCTTTAAAAGGTGCTGAAATTACTAGTTTATTCCACTCTCGTTGAGCCATATCACCCTTATCAATCGCTGTTCTAAGCTGAAAAAGCACATCTTCGGGTACAAAAAATTTCCGTGAGGGGTCAAAACCCGCTTTTGTTTTTGCCGTTGCTATCTCATTATCACCCAAAGGCGCTCCATGCGAATGATGTGAACCCTCCATCTTATCCGCACCCTTTGCGATAGTGGTATTTGCAATAATCAGATATGGTTTAGTCTGATTTTGAGCTTGTTCTAAAACACTATTAATTTCATTAAAATTATGCCCATCAATCACCGAAACTTCCCACCCCTGAGCCTCAAATCGCTCCTTGGTATTTTCACTCATCGAAAGCTCCGTACTTCCCTCTATGGTAATCTCATTTGAATCATAAATCAAAACCAGATTGTCAAGTTTTTGGTGACCAGCAAGTGAACAAGCCTCATAACTAATCCCCTCCTGCAAATCGCCATCGCCACAAAGGCAGTAGATTTTATGGTCAATAATCTCCGTGGTTGGGGTATTTAAAGCGAACTGTGCATATTTTGAAGCCATCGAAAATCCAACCGCATTTGCGATTCCCTGCCCCAAAGGTCCAGTCGTAATCTCTATACCATCAATCTCACCATACTCTGGATGACCAGCAGTTTTTGAGCCTAATTGTCTGAACTTTTTCAAATCCTCAAGCTCAACATTGTAGCCTGTCAAATAAAGATATGAATATAAAAGTGTCGAGCCGTGACCCCCACTAAAAACCAATCTATCCCGATTTATCCACTTAGCATCTTTTGGATTGTGCTTGATGTGATGACTCAACATCGTGACGATGTCAGCAAGACCCAAAGCCACCCCTGGGTGTCCGCTATTTGCCTCTTGAATCATATCCGCACACAAAAATCTCATCGTATCTGCCTGTTTTTGCAACTGTTTTGTATCTAACATCATCTATTCCCCTTTTCTGTTATCTATTTCTGATAGGGGTTTAGAACCCCTCACCGAAATTTAAAAATTATTTTTTATTTATGAATTAAAATATTTATTAACTATTTTATTTAGCTTTAATTTCAAACTTTTTTCCAAAGTTTCAAACTCCTCTTTTAGCCCAATTATCAAGCTATCTCTATATTTTTTAGCCTCTTGAACACCTAATAAATTTGTATAAGAATTTTTTTCACTATCATTATTTGTAGGTTTTCCAGCCTCATCACTAGTTTTTACAGCATCTATTATATCATCTTCTACTTGAAATAAAAGCCCTAAATTCAGACCAATATCATAAAGCAAATCCTGTTTTTCTCTATCCAAATTTGCAATAATTGCACCCATTTTCAGACTACTAGCAATTAATTTTGCAGTTTTATGAATATGGATAAACTCCAACTCTTTAATTTTTAATTTCTGATTTTCAAAGTGACAATCGAGAGCTTGACCTAAAACCATACCATTTAGTCCACTTCCTAGAGAAAGCTCTTTTATCAGCTTAATTTTAACATCACTATCAAGAGGAGCAGAAGCGATAAGATAAAATGAGTGAGTATTCAAAGCATCTCCCACCAAAGTGGCGGTTACTTCATCGTAAGTTATGTGTAGAGTCTCCCTGCCTCGCCTTAGTGGAGCATCATCAAAAGTTGGTAAATCATCGTGGATTAAAGAGTAGGTATGGATAAACTCAATCGCCATCGCCACAGGTAGGGCATTTTGTAAAAGTTCAGGAGAGTATGATTCTATCACACTTAGCATTATTATAGGTCGAAATTTTTTACCACCTGCTTCAAACATTTGGTATAATGAGTTTTCAAAATGTGGATGAAAACTTGGAATTTTTGGAAACTGCGATTGGAGGTAATCTTCAAAAAGAGTTAATAAATTTTGTTTATTCAATATAAATTTTCCATTAAAATGGTCAGCAGTTGCCGACCCTATATTTGATATAATAGCAGTGAGGGGACTATTTGCCACCCATCATTTTACTAATATCACCCATATTTCCCAAACCACCAAGCATTTGTGAAGCTGAATTTTTTCTATCAGCTTCGAGCATTGCTATGGCATCATTGACCGCTGAGATAAGCAAAATTTGCAAAGATTCCTTATCTTCAAGAAGTGAATCATCAATCTCAATATCAGTAACTTCATTGTTGCCACTAATCGAAACTTTTATCATTCCACCACCACTTTTAGCAGTAAAAGATTTATTATCATTCTCATTTTGCATCTTCTGCATATTGTCCTGAACCTCTTTTAGCATATCACCCATTTTGGAAAAATCCATATTATTCATATCATTAAACATATCTATTTATCTCTTCTATATCGTTATTTTCATCTACCAAAAGCACATAAGGTTTGAATTTATTAGCCTCTTTGATTGACATACTGGCATAAGCAATAATTATAATTCTATCGCCAGTTTGCACCTTTCTTGCTGCTGCCCCATTTATACAAATGTCACGATTGCCTTTTTTGCCCTTAATTACATAGGTAGAAAATCGCTCACCATTATTGATATTTACAATATCCACTTTTTGCCCAGACCGTAATTTTGCCTTTTTCATAAGCTCTATATCAATCGTAATCGACCCGACATAATTCAGATTAGCATCAGTGATACAAGCCCTATGAATCTTGCTATACAACATCTCAATTTGCATAATACCCTACATTCCCGACATTTTCATCGCTTCCATCGGTGCGATTGCTTTATCCCAAAACTCCTCTTCAATTAGAAATTCTGTCACAGGTTTTTCACCAATAATATGCTCATCGATAATTCTATCAATTTTTTGTTTAGTCAGTGCAACATACATAAAATGCCCAGGTTCAACTAGCATCACTGGACCTTGCTGACATCGATTTAAACAACTTGTCCGAATCGGCGAAACTGTCGCAATTAATCCCTTTTCCATAAGTTTTTGACCCAAATATCCAAAAAGCTCTCGACTCTCTGGATTTGCTTGACTCACACAGCTAGGTTTTGGCATCCCTGGAGGTGCAGATTGCTCACATTTAAATATATAAAAAGCAGGTTGTGGTATTCCCATTTTGATTCCTTGATTTATTTTAATTTTAGAAATGACATTATAGCAAAAAAATCCAAAAAGACAAAAGAAATCTTATCTTTTTTCTAAAGCCCCCAAAGGCTACCCTGTCATTAAGAAAAAATTGGTAAATTAAGCTTAATTTGTGTATATTAAAGACTAAAGGATTGAAAAAATGAAAAAAATCGAAAAAAATATCTCTTGTATCATTTTGGCTGGGGGAAAAAGTAGTAGAATGGGCAAAGATAAAGCACTTTTGCCATTTAGAGGTTTTGAAACTATGGTACAATATCAACTTAGCAGATTTAAAAATTGTTTTGAAAACATCTATATTAGTACAAAAGATAGAGATAAATTTAATTTTCAAGCGGAGTTTATTGAAGATTTTATACGGCTGAGAAAATCTTCGCCACTTGTTGGATTTTTGAGTATATTTCAGCAGATAGATAGTGAATATATTTTTGTATTGAGTGTAGATACTCCAAATTTTGGAATGGAGGAATTTTATAAACTCTATGAGATGATGGATGAAAAATCTGAGGCAATTGTGCCATCTTGTGATAATTATACTCATAATACTTGTGCAATTTACAAAAAAACAATTGTTCCTATAATTCAAAATATGGTTTCTCATAATAATCATAAATTAAAATTTTTGCTAAACTCAATTGAAACTAAATTCGTACAATTTGAAGATAAAACTAAATTTTTAAATTTGAACTATTTAGAAGATTATGAAAAATCAAAATGAAAATTTCCGTGAGGGGAGTTTTTTATTTTAATTTTTTATAAAAACAGCCAACCAAATTGTAGGATTTTTTGTATCTGTAAAAGCTACACGATGTTTGCGATGGGCTGAAATTAGAGTATAATCCCCCTTTTTTAAATCAATAATTTCATCTTCAAACTCTATTTGAGCTTCACCACTCAGCAAAATCACAAACTCAATCTCCTCTTGATTATACCAAAAATTTGGTTTTGAGGTTTGCCCATTTGAGATGATTTTTTCAATCTTGACCACTTGATTTTGAAAAAGCACCTCAAAAATCTCCTCTTTTTTATCCACTTTTATATCATCAAAAATATTTTTAACCATTTATTCACTTTTTGCCATTATATCATATTTGTGATAATCATTTGGATATTGAAACTTAATCAAAAAAAACTTAAAAATATACTTAACTTTTAGTTGTATAATATCCCATTTTGGCTAGAATAATAGAAAAATTAGGAGAAACTATGGCTTTAAAAATTGCGATTAATGGAACTGGGCGGATTGGATTACAGGTGGCTAAGATTGTGGCGGAGCGAAATGATATAGAGTTGGTGGCGGTAAATACCACGGCAAGTATCGATATGTTGGTTTATTTGCTCAAGTATGACACGATTCACAAGGGGATTGATGCGAAAGTGATTGATGAAAATACTATCTCAATTGGTGGTGATGTGGTTAAAGTGTTGAGCAACCGAGACCCTGCGAAATTGAATTTTGGTGAGCTGGGGGCAAAAGTGGTCGTGGAGTGTACGGGTGCATTTTTGACCAAGGAAAAAACGGAGGTTCATCTTCGTGATGGTGTGCAAAAAGTTATCTACTCTGCCCCTGGTAAGGACGACACACCGATGTATGTTTATGGTGTCAATAGTGATGATTACAAGGGTGAGGCGATTATCTCAAATGCGAGTTGTACCACAAATGGGTTAGCTCCAGTTTGTGCGGTGCTGGATGCGGAGTTTGGGATTGAAAATGGCTTGATGACTACAATTCATAGTTACACAAATGACCAAAATATTCTAGATGTTAAACATCCAAAAGATTTCAGACGGGCAAGAGCGGCGGCTATAAATATGTTGCCTACAACCACGGGGGCGGCTAAAGCGATTGGTAAAATTATGCCTCATCTGAATGGTAAGTTAAATGGATATGCGATGAGAGTCCCCACAGCCGATGTTTCAGTAGTGGATTTGACGGTAAATCTCAAAAAAAATGTGACCACTGAGCAGATAAATGAGGCTTTTAAAAAAGCAAGTGAGGGGAAATACAAGGGGATTATTGAGTACGATGAGGATAAAAGAGTTTCTAGTGATTTTATTGGAAGTGAATATAGTTGTACTTTTGTGCCTGATACTACCACCGTTGTGGGAGAGAAAACTGTGAAAGTTTTGGCTTGGTATGATAATGAGTGGGGTTATAGCACTAGACTTGTGGATATGACAAAATTGATAGGTGAATTTTAAAAATTTCAAAAAAAATCTGCCCTTTTGGGTAGATTTCTTGCTTAATTAATAGAATCTTTAGAACTTTTGCGATAAACTTCCAATCTCAAAGGACAGTTGGGTGAGCGGTTTAAACCAGTCGCCTGGAACGCGGCCGTAGTGCAAACTACCGAGAGTTCGAATCTCTCACTGTCCGCCATTTTTTCCCTAAAATTAGGTCTTTCAAAAATTACAATCTTGCACACTGTGTAAAAATCTACAAAGTCCCCTAACGGAAATCTGTTTTAATTAAATTTTAATCTGTTTTGTTCTATAATGTCGGCAATAAAGCTTTTTTTGGAAATTTTTAGAAGAGGCTTAGAAGAAAAGGAGAGTGAAATCCCCAGGTCTGATAAACTAACGATTTCACTCAACAAGCTCAAAGGCTTGGGTGAATTATACCATTTTTTGGTTAATTCTGACTTAAGCTACTATTTGGAAACCTAAACTTGTTTAGGTTTAATTCCAGCCTTAAATAAATTTAAGGTTCTATTGTTCTAACTTTTAAAATGCTTAAAGTAATTCCTCTTGATAATGCCATAAAAATTTTCCCTATATCTGGAACCCTAAATTTATTTAGGGCATAAGTCACACTTTGTAAAAATAGAAAGCTCTCTTTTTATTTATAGTTTTTTTTATGCCTTGAACAAGTTCAAGGTTCCCAAAATAGGTGTTTTCGCTGGAGCTAAGTCTGGAACCCGAAACTTGTTTCGGGCATAAGATATGCCCCAAATAATAAATAGCGAAAAAAAATTGATTGGTAGCAATTGGAACTTTTCCAAAATATGCCGAGATAAAAGATGTTGGTTATGGGGACTTTTGAAAAATTATAGTTGCAGTTGAAAAATATAGAAGAGGTAAGGGTCTCCGCCTCTTTGAAACTATTTGAGTTTGGGAAGTTGCTCCTCAAACTCTCTCGACGGACGACGGTGACAAGCGGTGATGACGAATTTGCTTAAGAAAACTTTAAGATTCTTAGGCGAAATTCTCTCTCAAAACTCAAGCTCGAACAATGATAACTATAAGAGAGTAAGAGAATTTACAAATAACACAAATAAAATACCTACTTATCTAAATCTTTTAATCAAAAAAAATCATATTTTAATCTAGCTAAAAGAAAAAAATAGTATAATGAAAATTG
>JAOZPA010000119.1 GCA_029932985.1 Campylobacterales bacterium | reverse complement strand
AGCTCTGTTAAATACTGCATTTATATAATCCCAACAAGCCCCTCGAATTATCTCTTTGTTTTCTACGGTCATAATTCTAGCCATTTTCAAAACTTTTCTGCCACTTGGTATTGTGTTTTTTTCTGCTTCAAGAAGTAAATTTAAAAGCTCGTTGCCTTTAGATTTTTTGGAATAATTTGAAGATTTCTTAACTTTTTTAGTATAAAATCTTTCTACTTTTTGATTTTTTGAATTTTTATTGCTACAACCTATAAAACTTACAGTCATAATAATTAGTAACAAAAACAATTTTAATTTCATATTTTCTCCTTTAGTTTTATAAATTATATAAAAATGTTACTTAAAAAAAATTGATATGGGTGCGGTTTGGGGCAATTCAGCCCCATTTAAATTATTTGTTAGATTCTTTTTTGTTTTCTTGGATTGAGTGATAAGCGGAGATTGCGATGAAAGTTACACCAATTGTGCCAACTATTACTTCGTTTATATGGAAAAACATTTTGGATAGCATAATTAAAGCTAAGGCTAAAATTGCATAATGCGCACCGTGTTCTAAGTATCGGTATTCGGTGAGAGTCTTTTTTTCTACAAAATATAGGGTTAAGCTCCGTACAAACATTGCTCCAATTCCTAGACCTATCATAATAATAAAGATGTCACTACTTAGGGCAAATGCACCGATAACTCCATCGAAACTAAATGAAGCATCTAAAACCTCAAGGTATAAAAAGCCCATAATTCCGCTTCTCACACCATCTGTGCTTAAGAGTTCGTCGAGTGAGGCGATGATGGAATAGAGTAAAACTCCGCTGAAATATGCCATTGCAACTCCAGCATTATTTGTTAATGAGATGAGAACTAAGCCGATTGCGGTTGCTATCATAATCTCTATGTTGTTGATTGTTCCTACTTTATTTACAACCTTGTTGTGTTCTATGATTTTTATCCATTTTTCCTCTCTGTCTTCGTCGAAGAGAAAACCTAGAAAAACCATTAATAGAAATGAACCACCAAAAGCATATATAAGTTTATCAACTGATTCTAATGTGCTTTGATAAGTTTTTGGGTCGTTAAGTGCTAGATTAAATGTTTCAAAAACCCCTAAACCTCCAGCGACTGCCACGATGATTATAGGGAAAACAAATCTCATCCCAAAAACAGCGATTGGAATACCGTAAGTGATAAATCGCTCTTGCCAGATTGGCTCCATTGTGTCTAAAACTTTTGCATTTACCACGGCATTATCAAATGAGAGAGAGACTTCTAATATTGCCAAAAGTGCGGTGATATACATCGCATAAAATCCGCCCAAATAGAGGGCTGCCACTAAACCTATAACTGTTATTATTATTGAACTTCTAAAGTGTTTCAATATTTTCCCTTATTATCTCTTTTTTTACGAATAGTAAATTTTTATATATTTTTTTCAAATCTTCAATGTGAACGGAATAGAAATCATCCGATACATAAAATTGATATTTATCTTTTCCTATTTTTTTTAAAATTACAAAATTCCAAGCACTACCAACTATATAAGCTCCTTTAATTTGAGTCCAGTTATTGAGTTCAATGGCACTTATTAATTCAGCCAAAAGTTGCGGTTCGGGGTTTGTATTTTCCGTACCTTTTTTAAACTCTTGAATAAAAAAAAGTGGTTTTTCTAAAGTTCTAAATCCTTTTGAAACAACAAAATCAGCTTTTCCATTAAAAATAAAATCTTTATGTTTATAATTGATTAACCCTTCATAGAATCCTCTAATTTCACCCAAAACTTTGAAATTAACTTTATTTATAATTGGAGCTATAAAATAAGTTATTAAATTTTTTTCATCATATATTTTTATATAATTTTCTTCTCTCTCCAGTAACTCTTCCAAAAAGAGAACTGTTTTATCATCTAAAACAGTCTCATTTTTAAACCAATCATCAAAAATAGATTTATCAAATTTTCGTTTAATATCGACTAAATTATTTAAATCCTCATATCTGATTTGGCTAAAAGAGTAAGTTGGAATAGTTTTTTTTTCACTATCTTCACTCATAATTTTTCCTATTTAATTGCACCCAAAATTTTATCTTTCATCTCTGTCTCTAATGGATGAAGTTCACCATCAGCGGTTGCCAAATATTCCATCAAATTCTCAATCATCGGAGGATATTCTGGATAAGGTTTAACCGCAGCCACTTCAGAAAGCAGTTTTGCCACACCAATTGCCCATTTTGCAGGACTATCCATCACAGCGGTGAGGGTCTCTAGGTGCAGTTCATAAAGCTCAATCGCCTCTTTATTCATCGCTAAATCTGTGATTTCATCGATATTATTAATCAAATCCATCGATGCCACAACCTCTTCAGTTTCCACTTTTTTATCAGCCATCGTCATCAAAGCCAAACTGATTACCAAAGAGTTCACAAATTTTTTCTCTTTTGAAAAACTTTCAGGTGTGTATTGTCTAATTTTTCTAGTCGTATCTCCATAAAGCTCACTCGCTCTACTTTTAATTTTTCCCCAATCTAACATATATCTTCCTTTTTTTCTTTTTTATTTTTCATCTTTTATCATCTGAGCTATCTCATTTTTGATAAATAGTAGATTTTTATAGATAGATTTTAATCCATCTATATTGCTACTATCAAATCTCTTAGATACAAAATATTGATATTTATCTTTATCCAATTTTTCTAAAATTACAAAGTGCCACATAGCACCTCTTAAATATGCACCTTTGATTTTTGTCCAATTATTAAGCTCAACAGCACTTATTAATTCGGCTAAAAGTTGAACTCTTGGCTGAACTCCTAACCCCTCATCTCGTTTAAACTCTTGGATAAAAAAATATGGTTTTTCAAGAAAATCTACACCTTTTGAAATCACAATATCTACAAATCCATTAAAAATAAAATTTTCATTTTCATATCTTAGGGATTCTTCGTAAAAATCTCTTGAAACTTCTGTTTTAAAATCTACTAATTTAAATATAGGGGATAAAAATCGCATTTTCAAATCAGCTTCTTTATAAAAATCTATATAATCGCCCTCAATCTCTAATAGTTTTTCCAGTTCTTTAATAACATTTTTCTCAATTAAAATATCATTATTAAACCAGCTATCAAAAATGGTTTTTTTCATATTTCGTTTAATATCAACTAATTCTCTTAATACAGATTCTTGCATTCTACTATATTTATAAGTAACAATCTCTTTTTTAGGTTCTATTCCTGAATTTAAAAGCTTTATCTCTTCCTCTAACTCTTTGATTCTTTTTAATCTAAATTCTCTATCCATATTTCAACTCCTAAGAGTATTTTTATTTATGCAAATTTATCCACAAAACCTTGAAGTCCAGCATTAAATCCAGCTCCAACTGCTTTAAATCTCCACGAACCACTTTTTTTGTAAAGTCGCCCAAATTCAATTGCAGTTTCGCTTGAAAAATCCTCTTCCAAATCATATTTGGCAATCTCTGTATTTGTATCTAAATCAAAAAGTCGAATAAAAGCATTGCTTACTTGACCAAAATTTTGCCCTTTTTTTCCAGCATCATCAATCGTCACAACAAAAACCAACTCCTCAACAGACGGATTAATCTTCGCTAATTCCACATTCATACTCTCATCATCACCATCGCCCTCACCAGTTCTATTATCGCCTTGGTGAATAATCGCTCCATCTGGAGATTTCAAATTATTATAAAATATAAAATACTCATCACTTGGAATTTTGCCATTTGCCCCTATCATAAAAATAGACGCATCTAAATCATAATCAGCTCCCGTATCGCTATCGTTTGTATCCCAACCTAGACCTACACCAACCTTTTTTAAACTTGGAGCTTCCTTGCTTAAATCTATTCTTCCACCTTTGCTTAAACTAATTCCCATTTTTTTTCCTATTAATAATATTTTAATTATAAAGGTTTAACAACCCCTCACCGATATTTGCGTTTGGGGTTGTTAAGCCAATTATTTACACATATTTTTGTGCAACAGTTCTTAATGTATCTTCAAGTTTTGTATCTTTTGTAGGTTCACCAATTGCTGAGAATTTCCACTCACCATTTCTTCGGTAAAGTTTACCTAAAACCATCGCTACAAATCCGCTAAATTTTGCATCACTTGCGATATTGTAAGTTGCTACTACCTCATTTACACTCTCAGGAGTTCCCTCATATAGACGAATTTGTGCAAATGGAATTTTTGCAAAATCTTCACCCTCATACGAATTTAGTACAAATACAACTTGGTCAATATTGTCTGGAATTTGAGATAGATTAACAACTACAACTTCATTATCTAGCCCATCATCATCGTCATCTCCGCCTCTATCATCTCCAGAGTGTGAAATTCCTGGCTCATTTAAATTTCCAAAATATACGATTCCAGCTAAGTTTTTATCTGCACCAAATACTCCAACAGAAAGGTCTAAATCAACGTCTATTTTTTTAGCTCCACCAAAAAAACCTTTTCCATCAATTTTACCCCAGTTTGCACCAATACAAAATGTAGTTAATACCGTACCATTCTCTTTTTTTAGGCTTATTTTTTGCCCTTTTGCTAAACTAATTGCCATTATACACTTACTCCATACATTTTACAAAAACCAACTAAGCCATCGTTAAATCCAGCTCCAACCGCTTTAAAATTCCAACCATCATTTTTTCGATATAATTCACCAAAATTGATAGCAGTTTCGCTTGAATAATCTTCATCTAGTTCATATTTAGCAATCTCTTTTTCACCATCTTGATTTAAAATTCTAATCAAAGAGTTACTAACTTGCCCAAAATTTTGTTTATTAGCTTCTGCATCATTAATTGTAACTGTAAAAATGATTTTATCAACTTCTGGAGCAACTTTGTCAAGCTCAATTAAAATAACTTCATCATCACCATCACCAGCTCCAGTTAAATTATCACCTTGATGCACTACACCACCACACGGTGAAGTTTTATTGTTGTAAAATATAAAATTTTCATCACTTACAACTTTCCCATCTTTTCCTAATAGAAACAAAGATGCATCTAAATCAAACTTTCCGCCTGTATCTGTTGCATTTGCATCCCAACCTAAACCAACTTTAATTTTTTTTAATCCTGGTGCTTCTTTACTAAGCGAAACTCGTCCGCCTTTTGCCAAACTTATAGCCATGATTTTCTCCAATATTTTTTTATAATATGCACTCTTTTAAAGGTGCATTTATCATTATATCATAAAAAAATCTACTTTGCAGTAATTATTTTTACACTTATAGGATAGTTTAATCCTCCAGTCCCCGCACCGCTATTCTATTAATTTTAATTCCATATATATTTGATAATTAAATCTTATATTTGTTCACTTCTATATAGAATTTTACAGCTATTTTCTATCAATGCGATTTTTTTAATTATCTCTCGTAAGTCCCGTCCATAGGTATAGATTCCATATCCCTTAATTAAAATAATATCAGACCCACTATCTAAAAAATATTGACAAATCTCCTCATCAGCTCTATCATACCAAGTTTTGAAATCCTTAGGATTATACACTTTTATCTCCCCTATTAATTTAGATGCAAAATAATCTCGTGGAATAATCAAACCTCTTTTTAGAGAATAAGAGGTGCAAAATTCGGGCATCGCATAGCAAACATATTTAGCCTCTAAAATATTTTGATAAATTTTGAGATGAATCCCCGCATCGACACTTGCATCGTGCCATCGATAATCTTTTTGATAATTTAATCTAATCATATCATCATCTTTTATATTATCAAAAATTGTACCTTTTTTATTTATTGCAAATGATGAATTTTCACATCGCATAGAGATAGAACCGTGAAAAATCCCTACAAAATTTTTTCTGTACATCGAAAGTGAAAAATCTTTGATTGAATTTAAAATCTTCTTTTCCATTATTATTTCCCTTTTACCCTATTTTAACAAAATTTTTATATAATATCTTTTAAAAACTAAAGGTTCTTTTATGAAAAAAAATTATGACTTTCGAGAATTGGCAAAAATTATAAATATCAACTCCTACACCAAAAATAAAGAGGGTGTAGATAAAAATGGTGAAATTTTTGAAAATTGGATGGGTGAGCTTGGGTACAAAACCAAAAGATACAAACGAAAAAAGATAGGTGACCATCTGCTTTTTGTCTCAAAAAAAACTAAAGGCAAAAAAATTTTACTTTTAGGGCATCTTGATACTGTTTTCCCAAAAGGGAGTTTTGATAATTTCAGCGAAGACAAAAATTGGATTTATGGGCCGGGGGTTTGTGATATGAAGGGTGGAAATATGGTGGCATTGGAGGCTCTACGAAATCTCAAAAAATTGGGGAAAATCACCAATATAGATATGTTTTTGGTAGCGGATGAGGAGACGGGGAGTGATGATTCCAAATTGGTCACAGCCAAACTTGCCAAAAATTATGATTACTGTTTTGTCTTTGAAGCTGGTGGAAAAAATGGTGAGGTCGTGGTGGCTCGTAAAGGTGTGGGGACTTTTTTTATCGATATTGAGGGTAAAGCATCTCACGCTGGAAATCACTACAAAACTGGAATTAATGCAAATTTAGAGGCTAGTTATAAACTTTTGGCTTTGAGTGAACTTACCGATTTAGAGCAAGGCACAACTGTAAATGTAGGTAAGATTGAGGGGGGGATAGGTGCAAATACGATTTCACCTCACTCTAAATTGACTTTGGAGATTCGATATACAAATCAAGATGAGAGGGATAGGGTTTTAAAGTCCCTGCACGAAATTGTGCATAATTCAACTGTTGAAGGTACGAAGTCGCAACTTAGTGGGGGGATTCAAAGAGATGTGATGCAGAGCAGTAAAAAGAAATTGGAATTTATCAAAAAATTGGAAAAAATTACAGGGGAGAAAATTCCCAAAGAGGGTAGAGGAGGAGTGAGTGATGCCAATATTACAGATTCCTCGGGGCTGATGACCATAGATGGGTTTGGACCTTTTGGCGATGGCGACCACACAATTCATGAGAGGGCTTGTAAAAAAAGTTTTCTAAAGCGAATCAAGATGGTTACAAAGATTTTGAAAGATATATGATAGAATTTTTGAGATTTAGTTATCTATAATTAAATTTTCAA
>JAOZPA010000118.1 GCA_029932985.1 Campylobacterales bacterium | reverse complement strand
TTTAAATTTCAAGGAGAGAAGATGGCATTAATGACAGCTCCTGCAAATACCCCTGTATGGGTAAGCGAGACTAATTGTAAAGCCTGTGATAAATGTGTAGATGTTTGTCCTGCTGGTGTTTTGGTGATGAGAGCAGAGCCTACCTCAGTTTTGGGTTCGATGATTGAAGTAGCAGTACCTGAAGCTTGTATCGGGTGTGCTGAGTGTGAATTGGTTTGTCCAGATTTTGCAATTTTTGTAGCTGACAGAAAAGAGTATAAATTTGCAAAACTGACAAAAGAGTCAAAAGCAAGAACTCAAGCGATTATAAATAATAATTATAGAATGCCTGCGGGTTATTAAGGAGAATATGAATGGCAACTAGAGAAATAATATCTACTGGTAATGATTTATCAGCAATAGCTGCAGTTGATGCGGGATGTACGTTTTTTGGTGGTTATCCACTAACTCCATCAAGCGAAGTTATGCACACGATTTCTGACCTTTTACCAAAGGTTGGCGGAACATCAATTCAGATGGAAGATGAAATTGCTGGAATTTGTTGTGTTATTGGTGCATCAATGAGTGGTGTAAGAGCATTAACAGCAACTTCAGGTCCGGGGATGAGTCTAAAAGCTGAAAACTTAGGTTTGGCACAGATGGCTGAAGTACCTTTGGTTTGTGTAAATGTAATGAGAGGTGGTCCATCAACTGGTCTTCCAACTCGTGTATCTCAAGGAGATATCAAACAAGCAAGTAACCCGTCTCATGGTGATTATAGATCGATCACTTTGTGTGCAGGTACTCTAGCTGAATGCTACACAGAGGTAGTTAGAGCATTTAATTTAGCAGATAGATTTATGCAACCAGTTATAGTTTTGACTGATGAAACTTTAGGACACATGCACGGAAAAGCGATGCTTCCAACAGTTGAAGAGGTAAAAGCTGGAATTGTTCCTAGAAAAGAGTTTACGGGAGACCCTAAAGATTATCATCCTTATGAGTGTGGACCAACAGAACCTGCGGTTCTTAATCCAATGTTTAAAGGTTATAGATACCATTTTACGGGACTTCACCATGACAAAAATGGTTTTCCAACGGAAGAGATTGAAACTTGTAGAAAACTTATTCAGCGACTTGAAGACAAAGTAGTAGTTCATCAAAATGAGATAGAACTGAATGAAGAGTTTATGTGTGATGACTTAACTGGTGAAGATGGTGAAGTATTAATCATCGCTTATGGTTCAGTTTCACTAGCGGCAAAAGAGGCTATTAGACATTTGAGAAAAGATGGTATCAAAGCTGGTTTATTTAGACCTATTACTATCTGGCCTTCACCTGCAAAAAGAATCAAACATTTTACTGACAAAATCAAAAATGTACTTTGTGTTGAGTTAAATATTCGACAATATACAGAAGAGATTGAAAGAGCATCAAGCAGACTTGACCTAGAGGGATTATATAAAGTTAATGGTAGAGCAATTTCTCCTCACGAGATTGTTGCAAAAGTTAAGGAGGTATTCTAATGGCTTATGATTATAACAAATTTTTAAGAATGGAAAAGATGCCAACACTTTGGTGTTGGGGATGTGGTGATGGTGTAATTTTAAAAGCTACAATTAGAGCTATCGAAAAAATGGGCTGGAATCAAAATGATGTTTGTGTAGTTTCTGGAATTGGATGTAGTGGAAGATTTAGTTCTTACCTTGACTTCAATACTGTTCACACAACTCACGGACGAACAATCGCTTATGCAACGGGAATCAAACTTGCAAATCCAGATAAACATGTAATCTGTGTTGCAGGTGATGGTGATGCACTAGCAATTGGTGGAAATCATACGATTCACGGTTGTAGAAGAAATATTGATATTAACTTTATCATCATAAATAACTTCATCTATGGTCTTACAAATTCACAAACTTCTCCAACTACCCCTCAAGGTATGTGGACTGTTACTCAAAAAGCTGGTAATATCGACCCTACTTTTGACTCTTGTGATTTAGCTATCGCTGCTGGAGCTTCTTTTGTGGGTAGAGAAACTATGCTAGACCCTAAAAAAATGGAAAAACTTTTAGTAAAAGGTTTTAGTCATAAAGGTTTCAGTTTTCTAGAAATTCTTTCAAATTGCCATATTAACTTAGGTAGAAAAAACAAAATGGTATCTGCTATGGATAACCTAAATTGGATTGATTCTATCTCTGCAAGTAAAGCAAAATATGACAAAATGAGTGAAGAGGAGCAGTTAAATATATTGCCTCTTGGGGTCTTAAAGCAAGATGAAAAAGCTGAAGAGTATTGTGACCTTTATCAAAAAGTTATAGATGCTCAGCAGGGCAAACGTGGAAAAATAACTCAAGACGACTTTGAGAAAAAGATATAAGGAGACATCATGGCTAGAACATTAATGAGATTTACAGGTGTTGGCGGACAAGGTGTTCTTCTTGCTGGTGAAATTTTTGCAGCAGCGAAAATCAAAACTGGCGGACATGGATTAAAAACAGCAACATATACATCTCAAGTAAGAGGTGGAGCTACGGTTGTTGATATTACTTTGGATGATGAAGAGATTTATTACCCTTATGCAAATGATGGCGAAATTAGTTTTATGCTTTCAGTTGCTCAGGTAAGTTATAACTCTTTCAAAAATGGTGTACAACCAGGTGGTACAATTGTGATTGAGCCAAACCTAGTAACTGCAACTGAGGAAGATAGAAAAACTTGGAATATCATCGAAATTCCTATTATTACAATCGCTAAAGAGGAGGTTGGTAATGTAATTACTCAATCTGTTGTAGCTTTGGCAATTGCAAATAATATGACTAGTGCTATCGATAAAGATACATTGAGAGAGGTAATGCTTTCAAAAGTTCCTAAGAAAGTTCATGAATTAAATTTAAAAGCTTACGAATTAGGCTATAAATACTCAGAAGAGCATAAATAATTCTACGGTGGGCAATCTCTGCCCACTTATTTTGATCCTAATCTGCCACAATATCAGACATTAGTCCCCTCACCGATATTTATTTTTTATAAAATATACCAATTTTTCTATTTTTCAATACATTATTATAATCAAAAATTTTTCCGTTCATTGCGATATAAACACCTTGTGGCAAAATTGAAATTGCTCCAATTGCTGTACCTAAATTAAAAAGTGCATCAGAATTTTTAACGGTGTGAGGTATCATAGAGCCTACAAATATTATAGTTTTATCCATAGATTTTTTTCCTAAATATTTGGCACTCTTTACCATTGTATCAGTTCCGTGGGTAATAATTATATTTTTTTCATTACAATTTTTGACCGCTTGATAAATTCTTTTTCTATCTTTATGGCTTAAATCCAAACTATCTTTGAGAAATAGAGTCTCTAACTCTATCTCAACCTCGCACCTCCCCTGCTTTAACATCTGCGAAATATAAGATTTTTTATCAAATACAACTTCACCACTCAACTCATCATATCGCTTGTCAATCGTCCCCCCCGTTATAAATAATTTTATCATCATTGCTCCATCTATTTTTTTGTGATTATATCATTTTTTGTATATGAAAAATATGGTATAATAAAAAATCATTCAAAGTATCTAAAGAAGAAAGGTGTTGAGATGTCTGTAAATAGTATTAGGAATTTGTTGGAGTTAGCAAACCAAAGTTGTCCAGAAAAAATAGCGATTATCGATAAAAATGTGAAGATAAGTTATGAGGAGCTTTTGAGCAAAGTCAATCAGGTAGCATATTTTTTAAAAGAGTTAAATTTCAAAAAAGGCACTCGGATAGGGATTTATTCAAATAAGAGTTCGGGGAAAATCATAGCGATTTTGGCTCTTTTATCTACTGAATATATTTTTGTGCCAATTACACGAGTTTTGAAAAGTGAGCAAGTTAAACATATCATCGATGATTGTGGAATTGAGTGTATCATCACTGATTCGCATAAAATCAAAAATTTGCAAAAGATTTTTAATGGAAAAATTATCTCTTATGACAAAACTGATGATAAGATAGTTTGTTTTAGTGAGATTTATAAATGTTATAATAAAAATTTCAAATGTGAAATCAAGGGCTTTGATAGTGCCGTGATTACTTATAGTTTTGCCACGGTAGGGCTTCCAAAAGGTGTGGTGATAAGTCATCGAAATTTGATTGATGGGGCTAGGGTGGTTTCAAAATACCTCAATCTGCAAAATGATGATATTATTAGTGGAGTTTTGTCGCTTAGTTTGGATTATGGTTTAAATCAAATCTTTTCAGCCCTCTACAAAAAAGCCACTTTGGCGCTGCATACATTCTTTTTGCCAAACGATTTTTTTAACCATCTTATCAATAATAAAATTACAGTTTTGCCACTTATGCCTATAAATTTGACTTTGATGTTTGATGAAGATACACGAATGTTACCAAGTCCTCAAAGTTTAAAAAATATTAGAATTATCACTTCATCAGGTGGAAATGTAACCAAAAAAATGATAGAGAATATGGATAAGTTTTTTGGAAATGCAAAGTTTTTCTCTATGCACGGACTTAGTGAAGCTTTTCGTTCAGCATATCTTGACCCCAAACAGTTAAAAATTCGACCAAATTCGATAGGCAAAGCGATTCCCGATGTGGAGCTTTATATCATAAATGAAAAGGGTGAGAGCTGTAAGCCACGAGAGATTGGAGAATTAATTCACCGAGGTGTGGGAATATATAAGGGTTATTGGAAAAGTGAGAAAGAGACCCAAACGCGATTTAAATCTATCAAAATTTTGGATAAGGTGGTGGATTTAGAGGGTGATTTGAGTGATGAAATAGTGGTGGCAAGTGGGGATTTTGTTTATAAAGATGAGGAGGATTATATCTATTTTGTGTCACGAAAAGATGATATGATAAAATCAAGAGGATATAGGATTAGTCCAAATGAGATAGAAACGGTGGCGGTTCAAAATATTGCAACTATGGAGATTTGTGCAGTTTTTTCAATAGAAAATGAGGAGATTGAGGAGGAAATAGTGATGGTTTATGAGTCTAGAAGTCAGCTGAGTAAAAATGAGATAATTTTTGAACTTAAAAAACATTTACCAAACTATATGATACCATCAATTATAATTTACAAAAAAAATATAGGAACTTATGGTAAAATTGATAAGGAAAAACTGAAAAATGAAGTTTTAAAGACACTATAAAATGGCAAAAAAATATAAAAATATTGAAGATACATTTAAATATGCTTATGTTGGAATTCCAAAAGGGGTGTGTGGTTTGAAAAAGGCATTTTTTGGGAATTGGTTTGAGTTTCAAGAAAAATATCCAAATTTTAAATTTCAAAAAAAAATTCCATTGGTTCTGTTTATGCACGGCTCGTCAGGGCTTTTTAAAGGTGATGTTTATAGAAAATTTATTACACAAAAAGCTAAGTGTATATTTTTTGCTCCCGATTCATTTAGGATAAAAAATCGACCAACCTATAAATCCCCAAGCACTTTAAAAAAATATAATAAAGTTCATAAATTACGACAGGCTGAAATCAGATTTAATCTCAAAAAATTAGATTTTATAGATAAAAGAAATATTTTTCTAATGGGACACTCAGAGGGTGGATTGGCTTGTAGTATTTTTAAATCAAAAAAATTTAAGGGCAGAATCATTACCTCATTTCCTTGTGAAAACTCCTATTTTTATCAAAATTTCAAATTAGGCTCACAAAAAAATGAACCTTTTTTAAATATTATTGGTACTGATGACCAATTTTTTGCTAAAAATTCTAAGTTTAATAAAAACTATGCTGATGTTGGAGATGGTAGTATCTCTCTTAAAAAAAATAGAAATGCAAAAGTTGTAATTTTGCCCAAAACCAAACACGATATAACAAAAAATATCTATGTCAAAGATGAAATTATAAATTTTTTAACCTATTGGATAAAAAACTAATTTGTAGGATGGCTCAAACCATCCTCTAATTTACTTGTTTTTTGGTCGAAAAACTTTCATAACACTTTCATCGGTTGCCAAATAATAACCCTCAATCAAATCTATACAATATGGAATCGCAGGAAAAACTGCATCTAAACACTCACGAATCGATTTAGGTTTCCCCGGGAGATTGACAATCAAAGATTTATTATAAATTCCTGCTGTTTGACGAGACAGAATTGCTGTTGGTACATATTTAAGACTTACTTGTCGCATAAGTTCCCCAAATCCTGGCATCATTTTTTGACAGACTGCCTCGGTCGCTTCTGGAGTGACATCTCGCAAAGCTGGACCCGTTCCACCAGTTGTAACAATCAAGTGACAATTTTTATCTGCCAAATCTTTGATATTTTGCTCAATCACCTCTTGCTCATCGGGAATCACCACATATTCAGCTTCCCACTCTGTGACCAAATAATCATTTAAAGTATCAATTATCGCCTTACCCGAAATATCCTCATAAATCCCCGCACTCGCACGGTCAGATACTGTAATTATTCCAATTTTTATCATCTTTTTCCTTCTATTTTAAATTTCTGTTTGGGGATTTTAAGCATAATTATCATTAGTAAAAATTCGTGATATAAAATTAATTATAGGATAAAATTCACTTTTTTCTAAATTCCAAAGTTCAGTATCATAATATTTTTTATTTTTTTTATACATAAATGAATTTTGAGGAGTGAAATAATCTTTTCCATCTTTTGAAAACATAGTATATGAGTAAAGTTCACCTTTGTCTATCGCTTTTGTATCTATATTTATATGCTCATTTAGACAACTTTTATAATCTTGAAAACATTGCAGTTGAGGAATATTCTCTTTATCTAAAGTTGACAAAAGTAGAGTCTCCAAATCCCCTAAATCTTTATTATTTGGAGTCAAAAAAATTTCAATTTTAGCTTTATCAATATTTGAATCTTCGATTGCCTTTTCAATATTCTCTTTTGATTTTTGGAAGTCTTTATCCGAATCTTGTATTATTCCAATTTTATCTATATCTCTTTCTTCTGGCTTTAGAATCTCTAAGGCAAACTTTAGCTTTTTCTCACCTTTTGTATTGATAATATAGATATTCTTATCTCTGATTTCATATATTTCAATTTGTGAATCTTTTGATTTTAAAAGTTGAAATTCATTAAACTTTGTAGTGATATTATTTTTAAAACAGATATATTTTACCAATGCTACATCTGTAATTCCCTCCACAATCA
>JAOZPA010000025.1 GCA_029932985.1 Campylobacterales bacterium | reverse complement strand
CTACATATAAAATAACAGATATTGTTTTGTCTGCTTTTAGTTTATTTTTTTTTCAGTCGGAGAGTTTTTTGGCTTTTCTGTTGCATACTGTTTTGCGATTAGTAGATAAAAAATTTAATGGACTTTTTGAAAAATCACCACGATATGAAATTTTTAGAGAAATGGAAGTTTTGACAAAATTTTTCTATTTTGAAGATATAGAATTATTGATTGATTTGATATTAAATAATGATAAAAATAAATTAAGATTGGCATCAGATTATGTTCACTCAAGGAAAATAGCAAAATGATTTTGCTTTGCTTTGGTAATTATTAGTAGGGGAGTATTGTGCAAAATTTAAAAAACGGGAATAATGAATACTTTTTTAGCTATTATTTATTATTTATTAAGATATATTTAAAACTTTTTTGTTTAATAATAGTTGTTAATGGCTTTATTTTTGACAAAATTAGAATTGCTGGAGAAAGTGTAAAACTACCTGAATGATTACCTTTTGCCAAATAATAAACCTAAAACATTGGAGTAGAAGATGAATTTTAAAGTTGATGAGTCGTGGCAAGAGATTATAGATATTTCTCTTACTAGTTTGGATAAGGAATATTTGGAGTTTTTAAAAAAAGATACAAGTTTTTTTCCTGATAAAAATAGTTTTTTAAATGCTTTTAAAACTCTAAAATTGGAAAATACTAAATATATTTTGTTTGGGCAGGACCCCTATCCACGAGAAAAAAGTGCGGTGGGTTATGCTTTTATTGATGGAAATGTAGATAAAATTTTTAGTGCTACGGGTTTGTCAAAAGAGGTAAATAAAGCTACGAGTTTGAGAAATTTTATGAAAATGCTACTTCGGTGTGGGGGACTGCTGAAAGATGATTTTTCTCAATCGAAAATTGCAGATATTGATAAAACGGATTATATCGATTCGATAGATGAGTTGAGAAAAAATTTTGAGAAAAATGGAGTTTTGCTTTTGAATATGGCTTTGGTTTTTACGGCAAAATCGGATTCAAAAAAGCATATTAGGGAGTTTAAACCATTTATTTTGTCCGTTTTGGGGCAATTGCAAGATTCAGATGTGAAATTAATTCTTTTGGGAAATTGGGCAAAAAGTTTAACAAAGATGGATATTATTAAAAATTTTGAGTCAATTGAGTTTCAACATCCATATAATACCAATTTTATTACTGATTTGGGGGTTTGTGAATTTTTTGGAGAGTTAAATTTGTTGAAAAAAGTCAATTTTGAAATCACCGATGAAAATAAATGAGATTAGTATGAGAAAAAGTAGATAGAGAAATGGTTTGTAGCGGATAGCGAGAAGTGAGATGATGAAATAAAAAAGTAGAAATTCGTAACTGGTTTGAATATGGTAAATTTGGGGGCTGAGGGAAAAAAGTGTAATGAGAAGAGGGTCTAGGAGGTTGGCAAATCCGATAGTGTGCAAAAATATTTCTAGTGGATAAAATGGGATAAAAAGCATTGAGAGGATTGGTGAGAGGAGTTGATAAAAGGTGAAATCTACGAAAATTATATGGGTGATAGGAATCATAAAAAGATAGACCCAGAAGTGGATGAGGATGAAAATTAGAATTTTGTTTAGGTGCTTGAAATGGTGGAGAAAAAGGTAGATGTAGAAAACTCCTGAGACGGAAAACCAAAAACCGATGCTGAAAAAAAGTTTTGGCAAAAGTGCAATGATGATGAGAATGGCAAAAAATAGTATGCGAAATGAGAGAAGTTGGTAGTTGCGGAAATAGAGGGAAAAAATGAGAATCATCATCACAAAAGCTCGGACTAGTGAGGGTGGTGAATTTGTGAAGAGTAGATAAAAAAAGAGGATTGTGAAGATGAGGATTGTTAGGTCGAATTTACTACTTCGATATGGGAAAAATCGGTTTTGAAAAAATTGGTAGGGGATTTTGAGTAGAAAAAAAAGAATTAAAAATAGTAATCCTAAGTGAAAACCGCTGAGGGCGATGAGATGGGCGATGCCAAGAAAGATGACTTTTTCTCGAAGTTCTATTGATGGTGGGACGGCTAGAAATATGGCTAGAAAAAGCTCTTTTGAGAGTTTGTCATCGTGAAATTTTGAGATATAATTTATCATACTGATTTTGAAATTTGTTCGTTCGATTATCTCTAAATCAAATGAAAAAGTGTAAAATCCCATCATAAAATCTAAAAATGTAATTTTTTCTGTGTTTATGAGAAGTGCAATTTTTTTTTCGGTTAGATTTGGTAATTTTAGCCAACTTGTGGTGTAAAATGTGAAATTTTTATGACGAAGTTTTAGGACACTGTATTTTTTGTGGTGTTTTGTGTATTTGTGATAATGGTTAAGAACTTTAAACTCACCTCGATAAAAATTCTCCTCTTTCATCTCTTGAAAATTTTGATAATTAAGATAGAGATTTCCAAAAAGCAAAACTAAAAAAATCATAAAAAACCAAACTACCTCTTTTAAATTTGAAAATAGTGAGAGTTTAG
Organism: Campylobacterales bacterium; assembly: GCA_029932985.1. Lineage (GTDB taxonomy): Bacteria > Campylobacterota > Campylobacteria > Campylobacterales > JAOZPA01 > JAOZPA01. Next base: position 21,052 of record JAOZPA010000025.1, on the reverse strand, counting down.
TCATTTTTTAATTCAAAACTCTTTTTGGCATTTATAGAAAAGTTGTGTGTCTAAAAATTCTTCAAATTCTAATTGAGCCTGTTCATTATTAGCTCGTGGGGTCATAGTGATTTTTTCTTCATTCGATGAGCAAGTAACACAAATATAAGCCTCTAATTTCTGTTTTAAATCTATTTTTTCTTTAAAAAATTCAATGAGAGAGATAAGTTGTTGCTTAGCTTTTCTTCTGTTTTTTGGAATATTCTTATTTTTACAATGCTTCAATTCAATAAAACAAAATACCTCATCATCAAAAATAATACAATCAGCTCGTGAATCATCAGCGGAGGAAAATAAACACTCATCAATAGCTAAAAAACTTATCTCTTTTTGAGTAGAATTTATAACTTCAAATTGTCCATTTTCTTCCAAGATATAACATTTTTTTTCCTCTTCATTGTCAATAATTTCAAATTTTTCTTCACTTATGATTTGAAAACAATTTTTTTCACCCATATTAGGGAAAAGCTCTTTTAGACTATTTATCATTTTTGTGTTCTCTATAAATGGTTAAAAGTTCCTCAAAATCAAACTGAATATCATTACTTACCTCATCTATCTCATTATCTGAAATAAGTCCAGTTCTGCCTTTTATATCTCTAGCCATCCCATTTTCAAGATAATAAGCAGAAAAGTCATTAGGATTAATCCACTGTTTTTCATTAAAAAGTTCACTAACTTCTGCTTTAGATTGTTCGTTTAAATTACCTGCTTTATATGCCATCATTAAAATATTTAATGTACTTAAAATATAGGGGCTATGAGTCATAATAGTTGTTGATATAGATTTATTTTCAATAATAAATTTTAAAGTTTCATATTGTGCTTTTGGAAAAAGATTAAGTTCTGGCTCTTCGATAATAATACTGTGATGTTTATTTGCAAAATATTTAGTTGTTAAATACAATGGTAATGCAGATTGAATTCCACTTGAACTATATTCTAATGGTAAATAATCTTTATCATTAAAATAGATTTTATGTCTATCTAATCCATCTCCATTCAGATATTTTACATTTAAAAACTCTAACTCTTTTATCTCATTTCCCGCTTTTTCAAATTCACTAGTAAATCGAAGTAAAAATTTTGGCAACGGAATTTCATTTACTATCAATGTGCTAAGTGATTTGTTAAAAAGTGATATTAAATTTCTTTCAGCTGGAATATATTGTGAAGTTGTCAGCTTATAAATTTTTTTCATACTATCTTCTACTATATCTATTTGACTTAATATAGACTCATATTTTTTAGATTGCTCTTTTAATAATAATTCTTTTAAAAATAGTATTATATTTTCTGATTTAATATCAATAGGAAAATTTTCTTTTATTTTTTCTTTTAACTTCTTTTCATTTTGAAAATTTTTTTTCAATTTTATAAGTTCTTTGTAAAATAAAAAGTTATTATTCTTTAATTCTAATAGTGGTTCATTATCATCTTTGTCATAAAGTTTAATAATAGATTTATTTGTAATAAAAAAAATATTATATTTATTAAATTTTTTTAATAAATCTTTTTCATTAGAACCATCAAAATTTGAAATTATCGTAATAATCTTTGCCAAAATACTCTTTCCAGTTCCATTTTCTCCAATAAAAAGATTTATATCCCTAAGTTCAATATCAATATCTTTTAATGGCCCAAAATTCTTTACAATTAATCTTTTCATAGAGTTTCCCTATTTAGTCTCAAAAATATTATTTTTACAACATCAGCCAATTTACCATTATCAAAAAATAATTCTATATTATTCACAATAAAATACCTAAAAGCATAAAATTTATTTTCAATTTTATAATTCTTTAGAAACTGTTGGACAGTAGGTATAAAACCTGAAATATCTTTTTTTAATATATAAAATTCATAATGCCCTTCCATGGTTTCAATAAAATCCCCCATAATTTCTTCTCTTAACTTACATAAAGGTTCTCTATTTAATTCACAAGTATCTATGGTATATTGTATTCTTTTATCATTCGTAAAAATAAAACCTTTTTTATTAAAACCTATTTTATCCAAAATATTTTCTTTTTCAGGATTAATAATCATTGGTTCTTCTAATTCATCATACTTATCACCTAAATTATGAATATTCTCAAAAGTTTCATCAGTCCAAATTACTCTATTATTTAGAATCTCAAAATTTGTACCCTTAAAACTATTACAACTTCCACAACTAAGCAACAAATTATCCCAACTATAAGCCAACCAGTAATAAATATCTTTAGGTCGATAATGCTCTATATGTTTTGGTGTGTCCAAAAGCTTTTTTTCACAATAAGCACATTTTAAATTATATATAGTTTTTAATCTTTTTTGAACTGAACCCACTTTATATAAATCTTTACCATAATTGAAATTCCCATCATAAATATTTTTTCCAAAAGCCTCTTTTCTATTTGGACTTTTTAAAATTACAGGAACATTATCAAAATCTTTTTTGACTTTTATCATAATTTATCAAGCTCTTCTTCTATAAGCTTTAATAATTCATCCTCTTCAACATTTATATCTTCTTTGATTCTCTTGGAAATAACCTTATGAATTTTCTCATATTTATAATCTGCACTACTCACATCTTTCTCATAATCTCGTGAAGTTATCGTTTCTAAATCAAAAAGTGGCGAAGAGATAAGAGAATTATTTGTAAAACCCTCATTTTTGATTTGATTTGAGATACAAACTATCCCCTCATCTTTGTAAATTTTATAAAAAACTGCATCTTTATTAGCCCCCAAAATCACAGTTGGGCTATGAGTTGTTACGATAAATTGGATTAAAGGGAAAGTATCTCTTAATTTTTTCATAAAATTATATTTCCATTTAGGGTGCAAATGTAATTCCACTTCATCGATTAAAACGATTCCTTGAAATTCTGCTATGTCGTCAATGTAGGCTTGATTTTGGGCAAGGCGACCTATTAAATCACAAATTATTATGATTACACTTTTATATCCAGCTGAAAGTTGGTTAAAACTAACCTCTGCACCTTTTTCTGTAAATCTTACATTATCTGGAGTTATCTCTATTTTTATATTACTATTTAATAATTTTTGTAAAAGTTTTTTAGCTTCCTCTACTGAAATAACATTTGTTTTCCCTGATTTTTCATTATAGTCCAAATATTGCAACCATTTTATAGGATTTTTCAAATCATAATTATTATTAAATAAAGTTAAATAACCCTCTTTATCCTCTTCCATTTGACAACTGTTATTTCTATTTGCCCCATAAGCAAACAAATTATTTTTACAATTTTCTTTATCTGAAATCTCTATTCTATAACTATTTTTAATTTTTCTAAAATCTTTTAAACCGTCTTCCATACTACCTTTTAGACCTACCGCTATCGCTTGTAAAAGTAGAGTTTTCCCATCTCCATTTTCACCAACGATATAAATCTCTCTCTTTTTTTTTAAATTTTCTAATTTTATATCTTCTATACTAAAAAATTCTTTGATTTCAATTTTCTCAATTGTAGATATTTTCTCTTTTGTTATATTTTTACTTTTTTCTCTCTGTAAATCATTTTCTAAAACATTTAATAAAATATCTAAATCTTCCATCTTTTTTAAAAAAATTGGTTTTACATAAGCATTAATTTTTGTATTATTTTGGAAAAAAGATTGATTCTCAAGATTTGTAATTATTACTGATGAAATATTATAAAAATTATGATTTAATTTTATTGTCTCTAAGTTGTCTGTAAATAATATTTTATGACTACTAGCTTTTATTGGTGTAGAATAAGTCCCCCCATTTAATAAAATAGAATAATTTAAATTATATCTCGATCCTATAAGTTTTGCTGTTATTAAATCTTTAATATATCCATCATTAGATTTATTTATTTTAATATAGTTTGAGGTTAAAAAGAGGTCAAAAAAGGATTTAAATAATTTTGTGTAGATAGAATTATCTTTATCAATTTTTAATGAGTTAATATGATTAATATAATCATGATTTGATAATTTATCTTTAAATATTTTAATTTTATTATCAAAACTTAATTTATCAAAATTAGAAGGTTTATCCCATAATTTTCTATAAAAATCATCATTTAATATAAAGTCTTTATAAGCAAATGACATATAATTAGAATCTACATATACAAAGTGTTCTTCTCTTGTGATATTTAATAACAGTTGATAAGATTTACATTGTTTTGGATTTTTTGGGTCAAATATATATTTTTCTATATCTTTTTTATCTATATTCATAAGTTACCTTTAAATTTTTTAGAAATCTCGAATTTATTCGAGGTTTTTTATAGCAATCTATTGCTTTTTGTAGAATTTCCGTCGCTTCATGCCTCTGTACACTCACCGCTATTAAATCCCCTCATCGACCATTCTAATCACTTCCGCTTTTATGAATAGTAGATTTTTGTAAATTGATTTTAAATCATCTATTTTTGCACTATTAAAATCTTCACTCACAAAATATTGATATTTATCTTTTCCCAATTTTTCTAAAATTACAAAAGTCCAAGTGTTTCCTATAATAAAAGCACCTTTTATATCTTTCCAACTGTTTAATTCCACAGCACTTATAAGTTCTGCCAAAAGTTGCGGTCGGGGATTTCCGTGTTCTTCACTTCTTTTAAACTCTTGAATAAAAAAATAGGGTTTTTCAGGAATCTCCAAACCACTAGCAATAAAAAAATCTGGCTCACCATTAAAAATAAAATTTTCCGCCTCATAACTCAAACTCTCCTCCGAAAAAAATCTTACCTCTCTATCCATCATTATAAAATTTATATGATTTAAAATTGGAGCGATAAACTGCATTTTCAAATCCTCTTCATTAAAAGAATTTATCAACTCACCCTTTTTATCTAAAAGATTTTTTAAAAAATTTATAACATCATCATTTAATTTTATATTAGTATTAAACCATTTATCAAAAATAGCTTTATTAAAAATTTTTTTGATATTTACTAAACTTTTCAATTTTTTATATCTCATTTTACCAAAGGGATATGATTTTTTTTGCTCTTTCTTCTCAACATCTTTACCATTTATAAATTTTTCTTGCAGTTTCAAAAAATCTTCATAAGTTATTTTATCTAAATCTACCATTTTTTGACTCCTAATTTATTTAATTTCTATTTCTAAATATGAAGTATTAAACTTTTGTAGTTTATATAATTTACATTTGAGCCGTGGGCGATTTTTACATTTCGTCGCTGAGTGTAATCTATCTCATATTTTCCACTTTTTTGTGTAGTAAAATCTAAGCATAGTTTCGCTCCAAACTCTATAATTTCATCTTTGATATTTTGTTTATCGGTTCGGATTATGACATGAGAGGAGGGAATATCTTTTATATGAAGCCAGATGTCATTTTTTCTAGCATCTTTGAGAATTTTTTCATTTCCTTTGGAGTTTTTGCCCACCATAATTTTATAATTTTCATAAAAAAAGATTTCAACATTGCTATCAATTATCTCTTTTTTAACTCTATTTTGCTTTTTTGGAAAATAAATATCTAACTCATCAATCGATTTGGTTTTATTAATTATATTTATGAGAGAATCTAAAAACTTTATTTTTGAATTTAAATTTGCAATCTCCAGATGAGAATTTTTTGCTTTTTGTTTGAGTTTTTTCGCTTGATTAAATAAAATATTTACCATCTGAGTAGGGGACTTCACATCTTTTGGAAAAGTTATAATTTCACTCTCACCCTCATAATTTATCACCTCTATCTTTTTCTGATATGGTTTTATTTTATGCAGATTTGAAAGTATTAAATTTGCTTGGTTATAAATTTTTTGAGAATTTTGCTCTAAAGCCTCTGAATTTTCAACTTTTAAGAGTGTTTGAGTTAAATTTTTCACCTTTTTTTCTAGTGACTTAACCCTCACCATTTTAAGTTGTTTTAATTTTTGATTTTCAACTCTAAAAAACTCATCATACAAAAATTTTTCAATATCCTCAACTTTTATAGATTTCTCTTTTATCTCAATTGGCGGAAGTGCCAAAAGTTTTTTCCCGACCCTCACCTCTCGAAAACTATTATTTATACTAATCTGCCTCAAAGCCTCTTGCACAATATTTTGCTCATTCAGAATTATCACATTTGTATTTTTGCCCGTGAACTCAAATTGCAAAACATTTATCTCTTTTTTGTACCTCAAATTCGATTCCACAAAAATTTTCAAAATCCTATTTCCATCTTCCACTATAACATCTTGAATAACGGACTTTGCAAATATCTTTTTCAAAACCACATCAAACGGAGCTTGATACTCTTTTTGCCTAAAATAGTTCTCTTTGCGAAAAACATAAGAGTTCGATTTTCTCATATCAAAAAACAAACTATCTTTATTCTTGAAAACCATTTTGATTATCGTATCTCCCACTCTCTCTATCGCAAAAATGGATTTATAATTTTGTAAATAGGTCGCAACTTTGACTAAAACAGCTCTTTTCATCTATACTCCTACTAATGTTTTAAAGGTTTAGTATTTGGCACGGCAACCATATAAAAATTAAACAAATTTAATTCTCCAAATTTTTGAAAAATCAAAATCTATATTACAATTTTCTATCTCAAATTTGTAATTTTCAGTGGAAAAATCATCAACTTTTATATATCTTCCATTTCTCAATTTATAAACTTTTGCAATCTGTTTTTTGGGATAAACAATTGTATAATATTTAACACCTTCATTTTGATAAAGTTCAAATTTAAGTGTTTCATCTCTTTTTGCAGTTGATGGAGAGATAATTTCAAAAATCATTTCAGGTTTTTTTGTTATCTTCTCATCAGGTTCATAACAAATCACAAGATTATCAGGTTTTACAACTGTATCACTAGAAATTTCCCAATCTATCTCAAAAACAGCTTGGCAATGTGGGCATTTTTCCAATTCACTATTTAACTCTGAAAAAATCTTACCACTTATGTTTTGATGAGTGAACATAGGAGATGGAGCCATCGCATAAGGAGTCCCATAGATTAATTCCCACTCATCTTCCCAATGCCTATAATCATCAATCGTGTAATATTCTACATATTTTTGTGCCAACATAAAAAACTCCATTATCTTAAAAAAAGGTGCCAAAAAATCGCACCTACGACCCCGCACGGAAATTTTAAAATATCGGTGCGGGGCTGTAAATCTTGATATTCAAAATCTATTTATTAAATGCCTCTAGCTCTTTTTTCAAATCACCTTGAGCTTTGGCCGCTATAAATTTCTGATACAAAGCTTTATCACTTCCAAATGAAGTCTTAACTGATTTATTTATAACATCCATTGCACTTTTTGTATCAACTTCCATTAAAACAAATAAATCTTTGGTTTTTTCATTAATCCACATTTTTGTTCTAAATGTACCATGTAAACTTTGTTTAGCAACTTGTTTTGATACATTTTCTGTTGACCTATCATAAGTAGCACTAGCACCACTTCCAGTTGTAGCTTTAAAAGTTTTAAGCATATTTCCAACTTTTGTTTCAATGCTTCTTGCTATTCTATCTCTACCATCCGATTCAGCCTCAGTCATTTGTAAAGCTATATCATTTCCAGGATTTGCTTTAGATATACCAACACCTGTAATTTTACCTTTTACATGCGGGGATGATACCCATGTAGGTATTTGGTAAAATGCAGAATTTGGATCTTTTACATCTAACCCTTTTTTGCCACAACCCGTAAAAATCGCACCCATACTTAAAGCTACTACAAGAACCTTAAAAATTCCTTTTTTTGTCATAATGACTCCTTATTGTTTAGTGGGTTAATTTTAACAGTTTATCATATAAAACTAACTTAAATTTTTACACTCAATTTGAGTAATCTTCATATTATTAAGTTTCACAATGCTCATTTTATTACCCCAAACACACCCCGTATCAAGAGCGATTACATCTGGCGAAAGATAGAGTCCCAGCGATGCCCAATGCCCAAAGATGATTTTTTTATTAATTTTTTTTATACTATTAAACTTAAACCACGGAATCAAATTTGGATTTTCACTAAGCCCCCCCTTCTGATAATTTTCCATCGAGCCATCAGGATTTAAATATCTCATCCGTGTAAAAGCACTTAATATATAACTATATTTTTGCTCCTTTGTAAGCTCCTGCGACCATTGTGTGACATTTAAGTTTGCAATACTTTGAAAAAACTCTTTTGTATTTTCACCTTTAAGTTCATTTTCAACCTCAGTTGCATAAAATAAAGCCTCCTCCAAATTCCAATGAGGCGAAATCCCCGCATGAGTTAATGCAAAACTATTTTCTATATGTAGAAGTGGTTGATTTTTGAGCCAATCTATCATTTTATCGGAATTTGTATGATTTAAAATAGGCTCGATGGAGGGGTGGGCTTTTGAGATTTGATAATAAGCTGAGATTAAAGAGATTTCATGATTACCCAAAACCACCACCGCTTTTTTTCCCAAACTCTGCACAAATTCAAAAACTTTCAACGAATCATCGCCTCTACTTATCAAATCCCCCACAAACCATAAAATATCTTGCTCAAAATTAAAATTTACTTTTTGCAAAAGCCTCTGCAACAAATCATAACAGCCGTGAATATCACCAATCGCATAAATTGCCATATCTCTCTTTCTATCTTTATGAATTTTTTTTATTATACTTATATAGAATTAGAATTAAATAAAATTAAGCTTAAATGCAGAAAACTTATGAAAACTTACCATTAGTAACATTCAAAAATCACGAAACTCTAACATCTATTTATTTAAAGAAGTAAAAACTAAGATTTTGATACAATTACTAAAAACCGTCGTTTTAAGGATTAAATAGATGGATATTCCAGTAAAAAAATATGATGTAGTAATTGTTGGTGCAGGACTTGCGGGTTGTGCAGCAGCTAGAGAGGCCAAAATGGCTGGGCTTGAGGTTGTAGTTTTGACAAAACTTCATCCACTTCGTTCTCATTCAGGGGCAGCTCAAGGTGGCATAAATGCAGCTTTGAGTGATGAAGATAGTATTGATTCCCACATTTTTGATACCGTTAAAGGTAGTGATTATTTAGGCGACCAAGATGCAATTGAATTGATGTGTAGTAAGGCACCCGAAACTATCCGATGGATGGAGGGGATGGGTGCAGTTTTTAGTAGAGATGACCAAGGCAAAATTGCTCAACGACCATTTGGTGGGCAGAGCTTTCCACGAGCGTGTTATGCAAAAGATAGAACAGGTCTCACACTTTTACAAACCATTTTTGAACAAGCAAACCGTGAGGGTGTTGAGTTTTTAGATGAGTGGTATATGAGTGATATTTTGTATGAAGATGGCAAGGTGAGTGGAGTTATCGCTTATGATATTAGAGATTCTTCGCCAAAAGTTTTCAATGCAAAAGTTGTGCTTTTAGCAACAGGCGGTTATGGACGGTCATTTAAAGTTAATTCAAATGCTCATGCAAATACAGGTGATGCTTTAGCGGTTGTGGCTCGTCACGGACTTCCTTTGAAAGATATGGAGTTTGTGCAGTTTCATCCGACGGGAATCGCAGGTAGTGGAGTTTTAATTTCTGAGGCGGCAAGGGGTGAGGGCGGTAAGCTTTTTAACTCTTTGGGTGAAAGATTTATGGAAAAATATGCTCCAAATAAACTCGAACTCGCTTCTCGTGATGTTGTGAGTCGTGCTATTACACTTGAGATTTTGGCAGGTCGAGGAGTTGGTGAAAATAAAGATTCAATTCATATAGATTTGACTCATTTGGGAAAAGATTTAATTATGTCAAAACTTCCCGAGTTAAGAGACCTTGCTATCACATTTTTGGGTCAAGATATGATAGAAGAGCCTATTCTCATCTCTGCAACTGCTCACTACTCTATGGGTGGAATTCCTGTGACCAAAGAGGGTAATGTGAAAATGAACATTATGCATGACACGGTTGAGGGGCTTTATGCTGCTGGTGAGTGTGCTTGTGTGAGTATTCATGGGGCAAATCGACTAGGGGCAAATTCTGTGCTTGAAGCTCTATTTTTTGGGCGATATGTTGGGCAATCGATAATTAGAGATATAGTAAATATTGATTTAAAAGAGATTGAACCTCACGATGTTAAAGAGTCTTTGAAAAAGATAGAACGAGTCAAAACAAGTAATGGTGATGAGAGAGTTCCAACTTTACGAAGTGAACTTCAAGAGAGTATGACTGAAAATGCAGGTGTATTTAGAACGCAAGAGACTCTACAAAATCAAAAAAATATTATCAAAGATTTGCAAAAAAGATATAAAAATATTCAGATTGATGACCACTCACGGATTTACAATACTGACTTACAAGAAGCACTTGAACTAGGACATCTGATAGATTTTTCCGCATTTATTGTGGAGGGGGCATTGGACAGAAAAGAGAGTCGAGGGGCACACCATAGAGAGGATTTTCCAGAGCGTGATGATGAGCATTTTCTAAAGCACACAATGGCATATATGGATAAAAGTGGTAATGTTTCTATTGAGCACATGGAAGTGGTTATGGGCAAATATGAGCCTGAAGCTAGAACTTATTAAGGATAAATGATGAAAAATAAAGAGCTAACCTTTAAAGTTTTTAGATTTAATAGTGATACTGATTATCTGCCTCATTATGATACTTTTGTGATGAAAGTAACCAAAGATGAAGTTGTTTTAGATATTTTAAATCGAATAAAATGGGAACACGATGGAACTTTCACCTATCGGAGAAGTTGTAGGCACGGAATTTGTGGAAGTTGTGCGATAAAAGTGAACAATAAACCAACTCTTGCCTGTAAAGATAATGTTTTTGAATTGGTTAAAGTTTTTGGTGAAGAGTTAATCTTAGACCCACAAGACAAAAGCAGAGCTTACAAAGATATGGTGATTGACAAAAAACCATTTTGGGATAAATATAAAAAAGTCAAAGCTTATGTGATTAAAGATATTCAAGAGACTCCAGATTTTGAAAATATCGTTTCACCTGCAACAAATGAGGAGATTGACGAAGCTGATTACTGTATTCAGTGTGGAAATTGCTATTATGCTTGTCCATCGGTGAGTGTCAATGAAGATTACTTAGGACCTTCCGCTCTGACTTTAGCTTTTAGATTTAATGCTGATAGCCGAGATGAGGGTAAGCAGGAGAGATTAAAAATCGTTGATGAGTTGGGTGGCGGTATTTGGGATTGTGTGAAATGCAACGAGTGTGCAGAGGCTTGTCCAAAAGAGCTTAATCCAATTGCTAAAATTACCAAACTTCACAATCAAGTTTTTGAAGAGGGATTAGCTAAAAATAATATAGCGGTACGACATTCGGTTGGATTTAAGACCTCTATTAAAAAAATTGGACTTTTAGATGAGGGCGAGTTGGTGCGATTTTCTGAAGGAAATTGTGGAGTTTTAAAACACATTCCAGAAGCTATTGCGATGTTCAAAAAGGGCAAATTGACTCTACCGTGGAATATGCCAGAATCTAAAAACTTAGATGAGATTCAAAGCTTGATACACATTGCATCTACTGCAAAATTCAAAAATATATAAGGAGCTGTTATGGCAAAAATAAAATATGCATTATACACGGGCTGTACAGCAAGAGAGAGTACCCCCGAGCTTTTAAAATCCACTTTAGCAGTGGCAAAGGCTTTGGATATTGAACTAATTTTGTTAGATGAAGCGAGTTGTTGTGGGGCTAGTCACCTCCAAGATTTTGATGATATGCTTTCACTGACCTTAAATGCTAGAAATATCGTTTATGCAGAAAAGCTAGGTTTTACAATGGTCACAATTTGTAATACTTGTCAACTTAATACCTCTATGACAAAAGATAGATTGGATGAGGATAGCAACTTAAAAGATACCGTAAATGCAAAGCTAAAAGAGGTAGGTATTCCTGAATATAGGGGTACGGTTGATGTGAAACATTTTTTATATGCAATGCTAGATGATTTGGGACTTGATGCGATTAAACAAAAGGTTGTAAGACCCCTCACCGATATTAATTTAGCGGCATTTTATGGTTGTCACAATATCCGACCATCTCATACACAAGCTAAAAATAATGGTGGTGAAAATCCATATAAGCCAACATCTATTGATAATTTGATTTTGGCTTTGGGCGGAACTAATGTGGAATATGAAGATAAAAATAGCTGTTGTGGTTTTCATGTGGAGCTTCAAAATCCAACTACTGCAAATAGATTATCGGCAAATATTCTAAGTGGTGCGATTGATAACAATGCAGATGCAGTCGTAACTCCTTGCCCACTTTGTCATCTTCGGCTAGATGTGCAACAACACAATATCGAAAAAGAGGCTGGTCGAGATTTGAGCATTCCTATCTTTCACCTCCCTCAAATGGTGGGCTTAGCATTAGGTCTTAGTCCTGAAGAGTTAGGATTACAACATAATATTCAAGAATTCTCTTTTATTCAATAATTTTATATCAAATATAAGGTGCGATTTTTTCGCACCAACTTTACTCCTCTTTTATAATGTGGATAATTTTTATTATCTCAACTTATAGGTATCACACCCCCAAACAGCTACCCAATCAAAAGGCAATTTAAGTGTTTTTAAAATTTAAAATGGCAATCTATGCAATGTTTTTAACAAATTTATATGGATTCAAACTCAAAAAGATAGGTTCTCATACTCAAAAGAAGATAATTCGTCTCGAATATGCAAAGAGATTATTATCAAAATTAAATATTGAAGTGGAGATTAAAAATGGTCATAATCTGCCCAAAGAGAAAAATGGTCAATTTCTATTAGTATCTAACCACAGAAGTATCATTGACCCCTTGCTCATTGAGATTGTGCTTGAAAAAACCGATATTTTTGGTTTTTGGATAGCAAAGCAGGAGTTAAGAAAGTCTCTGTTTTTTGGAACTTTTGTGAGAAATGGTGGAAGTATCGCACTAAACAGAGAAAGTAAAAGTATGAGTGATTTCTTTAAAAGTATCAAATCAAATGTAAAAAATGGGGATTCAATCTTCATTTTTCCAGAAGGAACTCGTAATAAAACTCAAAGTGAATTATCTAGCTTCAAAGGTGGAACTCAAATCATAGCATTAAAAAATAGATTACCAATCTTACCAATCTATATCAGAACTAATGCAGATATGGCTTTGCAAAGTGTACTAAAAGATAATTCTAAAAGTGTGAAAATCCAAATCGAAATAGGTGAAATAATTGATTATAAAACAAAAGCAGGTGTTGAAGAGGTTTATAGAGATAGATTTAAACTTTAACCTATCTCTCAATATCTTTTTGATAGGAGTGGAGGTAAGAAAAGCTTATCAAGAAAACACCTATCTCATTTATGCTCAAGTATGTCAAAGAAGTATTTAAATTACTTCCCCATTTGGCTAATACCCCTCTCAAAAAATGGCTTAGAGGTATTTTTTGAAAGGGGAGTTACTTTAGTCAAAGTAACTAAACTTACTTGACACTCTAAGTCAAAATTAATTTTTTTATGATAAAATAACAAAAAAATTTTTACTAGGGGACTAAATGTCAAAACATCAATTTCAAACGGAAGTTACACAACTATTAAATCTAATGATAAATTCATTATATTCAAACAAGGAGATTTTTCTTCGTGAGTTAATTTCAAACTCTTCAGATGCGATAGATAAATTAAATTATCTTTCATTAACCGATGAAAACTACAAAAATCTTAGATTTGATAAGAGAATAGATATTAAAATAGATAAAGAGGCAAAAACTCTTACTATCAGCGATGGTGGAATCGGGATGAATGAGGAGGATTTGGTTGAGAATTTGGGGACTATTGCCAAAAGTGGTACGAAATCGTTTGTGAACAATTTAACGGGTGATGCTAAAAAAGATTCGCAAATGATTGGTCAATTTGGTGTTGGATTTTACTCTGGATTTATGGTAGCTGACAAAATTGAAGTTATCTCAAAAAAAGCTGGTGAAAGCAAAGCTCATATTTGGACTAGCAGTGCTGGTGCGGATTATGAGATAGCTGAATCAACAAGAGAGACATCTGGTACATCGATAAAACTTTATATAAAAGATGATGAGAGTGAATTTTTGGAGGAGTATCGGCTAGAGTCTATCATCACAAAATATTCAAATCACATTCCATTTCCAATTTTTCTCGAAAAAGAGGTTGAGGTTGAGGTTAAGGGTGAGGAGAGTAAAGAGGGTGAGGACAAAGAGACCCAAACGGAAATTAAGATTGAGCAGGTAAATAAAGCTTCTGCACTTTGGAGAATGAATAAGAGTGATATTAAAAAAGATGAGTATGTAGATTTTTACAAAACAATTTCGCACGATAGCACTGACCCAATTATGTGGACTCACACAAAAGCTGAGGGGACTTTGGAGTATAGTACACTTTTTTATGTGCCATCAACCGCTCCGTTTGATATGTATCGAGTAGATTTTCAACCAGGGGTAAAACTTTATGTGAAGAGAGTTTTTATAACTGATGATGAGAAAGAGCTTTTGCCTACATATTTACGATTTGTAAAGGGTATTATCGATGCGGAAGATTTGCCATTAAATATTAGTCGTGAAATTTTGCAACAAAATCTGATTCTTTCAAATATCAAAAAAGCTTCGGTTAAAAAGATTTTGAATGAGCTTAAAAAACTAAAAAATAAAGATAATGAGAAATATCAAGAGTTTTATAAAGTTTTTGGAAAAGTGATGAAAGAGGGATTATATTCTGATTTTGAGAATAAAGATAAGATTTTAGACCTTGTACAGTATAAATCTACAAAAAGCGATACTTTGGTGGATTTGGATAAATATAAAGAGGGAATGGGCGAGAATCAAAAAGAGATTTATTATATTACGGGTGAAGATGAACTTATGCTTAAAAATTCTCCATTAATTGAAAAGTTTAAAGCTAAAGATATTGAAGTTTTGATTATGGATGATGACCTTGATGGTGTGATTATGCCGATGGTTACAGAATATAAGGGGACTCCAGTAAAATCTGTAAAAGATGCAGAATTAGAGGATACAGAGGAGGAGAAGGAGAAAAAAGAGGAGACAAAAGCGGAATCTAAAGTAATTGTGGAAAAAATCAAAGAGGCTTTAAAAGATGAAGTTAAAGATGTAAAGATTTCCGAACGACTTAATGAATCTCCAGCTTGTATTGTTTTTGACAAAAGTGACCCAGATTTTCAGATGCAACAGATGATGAAGCAGATGGGGCAAAATAATCTTCCTGAGCCAAAACCAATTTTGGAGATAAATGCAAATCACGAAATTATTACAAAGATTGCAAACTCAAATGATGGTATGTTGATTAGTGATATTTCTCATCTTTTGCTAGACCAAGCAAGAATGATAGAGGGTATGAAACTAGATAATTTTTATGAATTCTCTAAAAGAATGAACAAAATAATCTCCAAAGCGATATAGCAAATTTCCGTGCAGGGTTGTTAAACCAATAACCCTGTATGCAAAATCTCTCTACTTAAAAAATCCTTTTTTTTTATCACTTTAATTGTTACTTTAGCTTATAATTAAAACTTTAATTGCAATATAATATCTCTTAAAAATTAAAGCAGATTAAAATTAGCAATTTAATATAAAATGAAATAAAATTTGTGTAGAATAGATTACTTATATATAATGAGGAAAAATATGAAAAATATGAAATTAGAACAAACAGATAATTCACCAAATGTAATTTTAGATTCGCTTAATGGCTTGATTGAATTTGAGGGGAAATCATATCCTGAGAATACTTTTGAATTTTATGAACCGATTAATAGTTGGTTAAATGAGTATTTTAGTGGGAATTGTGCAAATAAAACGGTTGTAAATTTTAAATTAACCTATTTCAACTCCTCCACAACTCAAATTATTTTTGATATATTTGATACAATTTGTGAAGGCGAGTATGAAGAGTTAGAGGTAAATTGGTTTTATGATTCTGATAATAAAAATGGTTATGAAGATTTTGAGGATTATTCTGATGAATTTCCAGATTTAAATATCAATGCAGTAACATATTAGGAGAAATAATGGCTAGAAATATAGAAAATTTAAATATTTTTGTAAAAGTTGATGATGGAGATGTTTATAATTTTTCAGGTAAAATAAATGAGCAGAGTATTATTCAGAGTGCAAAAGATGTTGAGGAGATTTTGAAATTTAACAATGCTAATGCTACAAAACTACAAGATGTGTATGAGTTAACTGTGGAGATGATGCAAAATATGCTCAACTATTCTGTAGATACTAGAAAAATAGAAAATAATAAGCGGGAATCAACGGGGACTTTTAGGGTTACATATATTTCATCTGATAGGATATATATTTTGGAAAGTTCTAATTTTATTGAAAGTAAAGATAAAGAGTTAATTGAGGAAAAGGTGAAAATTTTAGAGGGGTTAGATGACAAAGAACTTAGAAAATTTGCAAGAAAAAAGATGAGAGCGAGTAAAGATAATCATGAAAAGGGTGCAGGACTTGGATTTATTATGATGGCAAGAAAAACTTTGAAACCTATTGATATTGTTTTTGAAAATATTAAAAATAATGTAAAAGAGTTTAAACTCAAACTAGTTGTCTAAGATGAAAGGAGCTACAATAAAAAGAATTAAAAAATTATTGGAGAATAGGCAATTGGATGATAAAGTTAAAAAAGATTTAGAAGAGATTTTGGCGATGGAGGATTTAGATGAAAATATGAGGATTATTTTTGAAGGTCTTTTGGAAAAAACAGTTGTGAGAGAGAGAAGATTTAAAAAACTTTTGGCAAGAAGTGACAAAGAAGATACTAAAATTAGAACTTTGCACCAAATTTTAAATAGCTATAATGAGCAACTAGAAACTGATGTGCAAAAGGAGATTTTAAAAAGAAAGGAGAAGGAGGAGATACTTTTTCAACAATCTAAACTAGCAGCAATGGGTGAAATGATAGATGCTGTAGCCCACCAATGGAAACAGCCTATCAATATTATCTCTACAAATGCCTCTATGCTTGAGTTTTCTTTGAGAAAAGGGAAAGTAGATGAGGATTATATACGGAAATATAAGCAAAAAACACTTTTGCAAATAAAGCACATGGAAAATACTCTTGATGAGTTTAGGACTTTTTTTAGACCCAATAGATATGAAAATGAATTTAGTGTTAGAGAGACTATTGATAAAGTTTTAATTTTAATGGAAGATGAGCTGATTAAATATAAAGTTGAGATTTTTATCAACTGCATAGAGGATTTTAAACTTATGGGACGAGAAAATGAGTTTAAACATTTGATTATAAATTTGATAAATAATGCAAAAGATGCTTTTCACATAAGAAATATTAAAAAAAGAGAGATTGTTATAGATATTTTAAAAAATACCCATTGTAAAACTATTGAGATAACAGATAATGCTGGAGGAATCTCTACGGATATAATAGATGATATTTTTACAGTTAATGTTAGTACCAAAAAAGAGGGCAGTGGAATAGGACTTTATATGAGTTATCAGATTGCAAAAAAGCATAATGGAGTATTAAATGTAGAAAATGTAAAAGATGGAGCAAAATTTATTTTTTGTGTCAAACTAGGAGACAAAGAGGTAAATAATGGCTAAACTTTTACTATTTTTACTGATAATTTCCTCATCTATTTGTGCAGATAATATAAAAATTATTAATGTATCTTATGAAAATAAAGCAACTTATCCATATTATTTAGGAGATAGTGAGCATATTGATTTAAAAAAACCAGGAATTGCCATTGAAGCTATGCAGGGGATAGAAAAGAAATTAAATATTAAGTTTAATTTTGAAAGAAAAACGAGCGTTAGGGGACAGAAGGAGTTGGAGTATAATAAAGTTGATATGTTACTTTTTGCTTCATATAAAAAATCCAGAGAGGGTATGGGAGTTTATCCAAAAAACAGTGATGGTTCAATTAATACTGCAAAAAAAGCTATGAATCTTTCCTATGTGCTTTATAGATTAAAAAACTCAACTCTTGATTGGGATGGTAAAAAATTTATCAATCTGACGGGTAAAATTGGTGCAACAAAAGGTTATTCAATAGTTAAATTTTTACAAAAAAGAGATGTTGATGTTTCTGAAAATTATAGTAATACGGGTGATGTGAAAAAACTAATTGCAAAAAGAATTCAAGGTATTGCAAATCAGGAATCAAAGATAGATATATATTTAAAAAATAATCCAAAATTAGCACAAAAAATTGAAAAATGCAAAATTCCTCTTAAAACTAAACCATATTATATGTTATTTTCTTTTAAATTTTATAAGGAAAATGAAAAACTTGCAAATAAAATATGGGATGAATTAAAAAATCTTGATTCGGATGAGAAATTTAAATCATTAAGAGAAAAATATTAAAACTTTACAATTAATAATTTTAACATCTATCTTATTTTTTACAACTCTTGTAGCCAGTGAAAAAATAGCAAATGACATATCTATGTTGACCGCAAGAGCTATTTACAATTACGATACCCAAAAATTACCTAGTTTATTGGAATCCTATGTGCAAAAAAATGAGAATATTAAAGCATTTGAAATTATAGAAAAAATTGAGAATAAACCAATAATAAGATTTTACAGAGATAAAGATAAAATAGTTTTTAATCAAAAAATAGCTATTAAAGTAGATAAATTAAATAAATTTGAAACTATTATCAAATATAATAATGAGAATATAGCTAAAATTATTTTATATACACAATCTAAATTTGGAATTTCCCTCACAAAAGAGGAGAAAGAGTGGATTAAAACTCATATTGTAAAAATTGGTGTTGAGCAATGGGCCCCTGCGGTCTTTTCAAATGATGGTACAGATATTGATGGAATTACAGGTGATTTTTTAAAAAAAATTATCAAAGCAACAGGACTTAAAGTAAAAATAGTTAATGATGGTTGGATAAATTTATTACCTGCATTTAAAGAGAAAAAAATTGACCTATTACCTGCTACCTATTATACACAAGAGAGAACTGCTTATGGTCTTTATAGTGATGAGTATTTTAAGGTAAAAAATTGCATATATATAAAAAAAACAAATTATAGTATAAAATCATTTAAAGATTTATTTGGAAAAAGATTAGCCCTAGAGAAAGGCAATGCAAATATAGATAAAGTGAGTCAAAAATTTCCAAAAATTAATATAGTAATTACTAAAGATTTTGGAGAGGCTATCAATAAAGTTTTGAGCGGTGAAGTTGATGCTACTTATGATGCCCAAACCACGATAGAATATAGGATAAAAAATGAGGTGATTGAGGGGCTAAAGGGTATTCCACAAAAAAGTTTTAAAGCCCCCGCAGTTCGTTTTTTTTCCAAAATAGATGAACCAATATTGCATTCAATTTTACAAAAAGGGTTAAAAAATATATCCCATTTAGAGCGATATGAGATAATTTCAAAATGGATTAATTTAGAAAAGAAGATCAAGTTTACAAATAAAGAGCTTGAATGGATAGATAAAGAGCAGAGTATCAAGTATGTTTTTGATCCAGATTGGCGACCGCTTGAGTGGTCAAATGAACTGAATGAACATACAGGAATAATTTCAGATTTAATTAAATTAATAGAGCAAAAAAGTGGTATAGAGTTTAAAGAGATTAGTTCACAAACTTGGCATGAAGCGGTTCAAAAGGCGGAAGACAAAGAGGTGAATATGTATAGCGGTGTGGGTGAAACAAATAAGAGAAAAAAATATATGTATTTTACTAAAAATAAATTTTTAACTACATCCTATGTTTTTGTGAGTAGGTTAAAAGAGGATTATATAGATGGATTTGAAGCAACAATAGATAAAAAAATAGCAGTGGTCTCTAACTCCACAATAGAGGGAATAATGAATGAAAAAAAACCAAATATAAATTTAACTCTTATAAAATCAATTCAAGATGGTTTTATAAAATTAGAGGATAAAGATATTGATATTTTGATTGTAAATGCCCAAACGGCTAAATACTTTATAAATACTTTGGGATATGATGATTTAAAAATTGCATATAAAACTAAATTTAATTTAAATTTAAAAATTGCTATCAGCAAGGATTTACCTAAAGAGGTGTTGTCAATTTTGGATAAAACAATTGAAGCGATTTCAAAAAAAGAGATGAGTGATATTATCTATAAATGGACAAATATAAAGGTCAAAAAAGTTACAAATTGGAAGCTTATTGGTCAAATATCTATCTTCATTCTTTTTATCATTATGTTTTTGATATGGAATAATAGAAAATTAAATCAGATGGTAAAAGAAAAAACTGCGGATATTTTATCCAAAAATAGAGAGCTAGAAAAATTAAGTAACTCTCTTGAGGAGAAAGTAAAACTCAGAACTGCCGATTTGGAAAAATCACAAAAAAATATTAAAGATAGTATAAATTATGCCCTGCATATCCAACGAGCAATACTCCCAAATAAAGATATTTTACAAAATTATTTTAATGATTCTTTTGTTCTTTGGAAACCAAAAGATACTATTGGTGGTGATATATATTTTATATCTGAATTAAAAAGCAAAGAAGAGATTATTATTATGGTACTAGATGGAGCGGGTCACGGAGTCCCTGGAGCATTTTTGACGATGCTTGTAAAAGCGATTGAAACCCAAATTATCTCTGATGTAAATAGTGGCAAACTTCCCCCAAGCCCAGCTAAAATATTGGAACAATTTAATAGAAACATAAAAACAGTAATAAAGCAGGAAAAAGGTTCAAAATCAAATATAGGATTTGATGGAGGTATTTTGTATTACAATAAAAAAACCAAAGTTTGTAAATATGCAGGAGCAAAAACCCCACTATATCTCATTGAAGATAAGATAAAAACTCTAAAAAGCGATAGAAAAAGTGTAGGATATATAAGAACCAAAGCCACTCAAACCTATAAAGAGTATGATATTAAAATAGAGAAAAATACAAAAATATATATCGCAACAGATGGGATAATCGACCAAAATAATAAAAATGAATTAAGATATGGTAAGGTAAAATTTCAAGATACTATCTTAAAGTATAATCATCTACTATTTTCTGAACAAAAATACAAGATAGAAAATGATTTTATAGAATTTAAACAACTTGTCAA
>JAOZPA010000117.1 GCA_029932985.1 Campylobacterales bacterium | reverse complement strand
TACATAAAATCTCCTTTAAATATTTATTTTTGAATTTTCTTCTATAATTAAACCTGCCATCAGCAATAAATCTTCAATCCAATTTACATAAAGTTCTATCCAAAGTGGAGAAAAAATTATTAATATAGCACCAATTAATTTTTTAATTGTTGTTTCTACTTCTTCATATCTAAAAAAAAACCATATATAAAAGATAATTGATGTATTCATATAAACATTTGCAAGAGGCTTATCAGAAAAACAATAACTAATTGAGAAAAAGAAAAAGAAAAGAAAAACTGTAATTTTAACAAATATTGAGATTATTTTTTTGATATAAAACATCTTATTCCGTTGCCGTTCCAATCTTTTTTAGCTTTTTCATCTGACATAAAACTTTCACCTCTTAGTGGGTCCCAGATTTTATAGATTCCATTTTTGATTCCCAAATAGACAACTGCATGACCATCTTCCCCGACGGCGGGATGGTTTATGTAGATTATTGCTGGGGGTTTTACCTCTTTTAACTCTTTGTATTGTCCATTTAAGCTTTCATATTTTATGCCCAATTTTTCTAAAGCATATCTGATTTGCCCCGAACCTGCCCCAAATTTTGTGAGTCTTGAAAGCACCGCTGTCTCTTTTTCATCTGTCTCAATTCCAAATCTCAAAGCTACTGTGGCGATTGAAGCGGAGGTGCAACTGTAACCCGTGCTTTGTAAAAAGCCGTTATTTTGAGGTGGTAAAATTTTGATTCGCTCACCGATATATTCATTTGTTTGGAAGTGAACCAACATATATAAAATATTCAAAAGTAGAAGTGATGGAATATAGATTTTTAGTTTTATTTTTAATTTGTATGCTAAAAAAAGTGCATATCCTGTGGCAAAAGCGACAAAAATCGCCATCATAGTCCAGCAATAGATAATTGCAACTCTTTGAAAAACTAGTGGCAAAATTTCCAATAAACTATCAAATCTTGTAGCTAGTGAACCTAGCGAAAAAAGAACCAAAAGTAATATAGATATAATCATCAAAGGTTTTGACTCCTTGTGAGCTTGGTCAAAATCAATATTTGGATTTTCTTTAAAAGCTTTCAGTCCAATCCACCCCCCCATAAAAAAAGCAATGACTTGCAAAACAATCGATAAAAACATTAAATTAAACATCCACTTTACCTTCTACTAAAAATAATTTATCTCTTTGATAATTTTACAATAATAGGTATTAAAAATGAGTAAAAGTAATTTTGATTTTGCCCCTAAAAAATTTCCGTTTGGGGATTTTGAGCCAAATATGGTATAATAAATTAAAAAATCAGAGGGGTAGTATGAGAGCGATTGCATTATTTAGTGGTGGGCTTGATAGTATGTTGGCGGTGAAGGTGATAAAAGAGCAGGGTGTCGATGTGACGGCGATTTTTATCGATGTGGGGTTTGGGAGTCGAGATGACAAGAGTGAGCTTTTGAAACAACGGGCGGAGATGGTCGGGGCGGATTTTGAGATTATCAATGCCAGAGAGGATTTTGTGCAGGAGATTTTATTTAATCCCAGATATGGCTATGGCAAAAATTTTAATCCCTGTATCGATTGTCACGGGAATATGGTCAAAATTGCTAAAGCTCTACTGCCCAAATATGGGGCGAGTTTTATTATTACGGGTGAAGTGGTTGGGCAACGACCGATGAGTCAACGGGTGGAGGCTTTGCATAATGTGAGTCGATTAGCTAATGATAGGGAGGATAAACTACTTTTGCGACCGCTTAGTGCGAAATTTTTAGAGCCGACCACACCAGAACTTAACGGTTGGATTGATAGAGATAAACTTTTGGGACTTAGCGGTAGGGGGCGAGAGATTCAGCTTGAAATGGCAAAAAAGTACAATTTTACAGAGTTTGAAGCCCCTGGGGGTGGGTGTTTGCTCACCGATAAAATGTTTTCTTTGAAGATGAGGGAGTCGATAACTCACAAAAAATTTACCACGGATGATATAGATTTGCTAAAGGCTGGGCGACATTTTCGATTGCCTGATGGGGCTAAACTGATTGTGGGGCGAGACCAAAAAGATAATGATAGGATTGAAAATTTGACTCATCCCGATTTTATGAGAATTAATCTCACCGATATTGTTGGTCCTCTTAATTTGATAAACAGGAGTGCGACCGATGAAGATTTAAAGTTGGCTTGTGGAATAATTTTGACCTACACCAAAGCAAAAAGCGATGAAAACCATAAACTGGAGATTGAAAATAAAATTATAGAATCCTCTCCATTTAACTCCAAAAGTGAGGTTAAAAAATATTTGGTCACCATCGCAAAATAGATTTTTAAAAAATTCCTACAATTTGTAGGAATAAAAATTATTTCATTCTATTTAATTTTTCCACATATTTATCATAATCAAAATTTTTCACTCTCGCCACACCATCCTCTACCGCAGATTTCGCCACCGCCGCAGAAACTGCCACAAAAGCATCTCGATTAAATGGAGTTGGGATAATATGCTCTTTTCCATAGCAAACATCACCTTGATTATACGCATTTTTGACTTTTGATGGAACTTTACAATTTTTAGCAGTATCAGAAAGGGCAATCGCCGCCGCCATTTTCATATTTTCAGTAATTTTTTTAGCCCTAACATCCAAAGCCCCTCTAAAAATATATGGAAAACCCAACACATTATTGACTTGATTTGGATAATCACTTCGCCCAGTTCCCATAATTACATCATCTCGCACCTCTTTAACTTCGTGAGGAAAAATTTCAGGAGTCGGATTTGCCAAAGCAAAAATTATCGGTGAGGGGTTCATGCTCTTCACCATCTCTTGACTCAAAAGTCCAGCCTTGCTAAGCCCCAAAAACATATCGCAATTTTTCATCGCATCTTCCAAAGTTTTATCGGTCGTATCTATTGCAAACTCTTTTTTATAGATATTCAAATCATCTCTATCATTGCTAATCACACCCTTTGAATCAATCATTACGATATGTTTAGCCCCTAGACTTTTGTACATTTTAGCACACGAAATCCCAGCAGCCCCCGCACCAGAAATTACGATTTTCAAATTTTCAATCTTTTTATTTGTCAAATCCATAGCATTTATGAGACCCGCAGTGGTGATAATCGCCGTGCCGTGTTGGTCATCGTGCATCACAGGAATATCTACCAACTCTTGCAACTTTCTCTCAATCTCAAAACATTTAGGGGCTTTAATATCCTCCAAATTTATCCCACCAAAAGTAGGTGACAATGCTCGACAAATCTCAATAATTTTATCAGGGTCTCTCTCATCAAGCTCAATATCATAAGCATCAACTCCTGCAAATTTCTTGAACAAAACTGCTTTTCCCTCCATCACTGGTTTTCCAGCAACTGGATTTAACTCCCCAAGCCCCAAAACCGCTGTGGAATCGGTGATGACCGCTACAAGATTTGCTTTATTTGTATATTTATAAGCTAACTCAATATCTTTATCTATTTCAACACACGGAATCGCAACCCCTGGAGTGTAAGCTAATGAAAGTTCTCTTTGTGTATTACAAGCTTTTTTTACCACCATCTCGGTTTTTCCACCAATATGATACTCTAAAGCTTCCTCTTTTGAGATATTTTTAGGCATTTTTTATCCTTTTTTTTAGAAAGTAATATATATCATAAAAACAATTAAAATTAGATAAATTATGGTAAAAAAATAAAATTATCTATTATTTTAATATCTAATCTTCTCATTTAGAAATTTGAGGGTTTATCTAAGGCTTTTTTAAGTTTCCTTAGGAATTTTTTGCGACTAATCTCAATAGCTCCTAGTGATTTTAAATGGTCTGTGGGGATTTGGCAATCGACCATAGAAAAATTTTGTTTTTTTAATCTTTGAATTAGATGATAAAAAGCAACTTTTGAAGCATCACTTTTTTTGGCAAACATCGACTCACCACAAAAAATATTTCCAATTACCAAACCATAAAGTCCCCCAACCAGCTCACCCTCATAATAGGTCTCCACACTGTGAGCCACCCCTCGCTTGTGAATCTCCACATATTTTTCAATCAGCTCTTCAGTTACCCAAGTCCCCTCTTTATCTCTTCGCATATCTCCACAACTTCTCATCACTGTTTCAAAATTTGTATCAAATCTCACCTCAAATTTTTTTATCGATTTTTTGAGACTTTTTGAAACTTTTAAATCATCAAGATATAGCACAAGTCTAGGATTTGGCGACCACCAAAGCACGGGGTCCTCCTCATTAAACCACGGAAAAATCCCACTTCGATAGGCACTCAAAATCCGCTCAACCTCCAAGTCATCTCCCCAAGCCACTAAACCATCATAATCCGCCCCATTTGGGTCTGGAAAAATATAACTATTCTTATCAACCTCTGGTACAAAAGCCATCTAAAATCCCTTATTTATCAATTATTCCATCTGATTTTATAATTTTTATCTCACCGATAGGAATATCCAAAAATTCAATATCTGCAATTTCATTTTTTAATTTAAGTGTAGTTTTTGAATTATATTCACACTCTTGTCGCTCATTTCCTATTACATAATAGGTTAATTTAAAATTTGTGTGAGAAAAATTTACTTCATCTAATTTTTTAATACTATCTATTAATTTATTTTTAATCTCTTCATATTTATAGCAGTTTAAATTACTTTTGACCTCTATAAAATAAAATCTACCATTTTTTTCATCTTTGAAATTTACCAAAGTTAATAAATCAACAGATTTTAAATTTTTATGCTCAAATTCATCAATATAAATATTTTTGAAAAACTCACTTTCATTTTTATATTTTTCATCAAAATAAAATGTAGAACTCCCTCTTTCTCTATATTCTAAATTTTCATTTATACATTTTTTGGAAGAAAACTTTTGTTTACAAATTTTATCGGAAGATAAATTCAGATCATCTAGTATATTTTTTAGAATAATTTTCATACTATAAGTCTTTTAATAACTCTATAACTTCACAATTTTTTTTATATAAATTTTCGGTAGTCTCTATAAACTCTTTTTCATCAATTTTATTTTTTGTAACTTTAACTTTTTCAATAATTGTTGTTAAAGGATTATCTTTTATAAAACGATAAACATTGATATTTTCCCTATCAAGTGCCATCAACTCCTCATATTCATCATCATTTTTTATAAAATTATTAAATCTATTTTCATCAATTTGCTGAATGTGTTTGAGTTTTAATAAAATATTAATCTCATCTAAAATATAATCACTATGAGTTGTGATTATCAAAGTAATTCCCTCATTTGCCATCATTACAAGCAATCTTGCCATAATTCGTTGCATTTTAGGATTTAGATGTGCTTCTGGCTCTTCTAAGATTAAAAGGTTATTTTCTGTATTATCTTTAATTAATTTTTTTAGATAGAGGTAGATTGGTGTTAATTCACTAATTTTTGAAGAAGTTTCATCTATTGGAATATTTAATTTTTTATTATTATAATCTAGTTGATAAAATAATTTTTTATCAGAATCTACAATAATTCTACCCTCAAACTGTTTTTTTAGATAATCGAACAAAATTAATCTTTCTTTTTTCTCCTCCCCTATAAATTCATTTTTTAAAATATCTAAAGTATTAATAAAATCTTGATTAAAATAATTATCTTTCTTTAAAATTCTTTTTGTATTAATACCCGATATATATAAATAATGAAATACATTTCCTAAAATTTTATTATAATTTGACACTAATCCTGTTTTACTAGCAGGAAAATAATCAATATTTGAAAAACTAAGAATTTGCTCTTTATATGTTTGATTTATAAAATCTAATATATTAGAATAGAGACCATGAAATTCTGCATTTGTTGCATAAATTTTTAGAATAATTTTATTATCATCTATAACTCTTGTACTACTATATCCACTATATATACCAATATTATTATCAGAAACAAATTCAACTATTATTTTATCTATGATAAAAAATTTACTTAATCTATTATCTATTTTAATATCTATATTGGAATTTTTAATATTAATTCCGATAGCAAAAAAGTTAAAATCTATATTTAAAATTACATCACTATTTTTAATATTTTCAAAATATACTTCAATTATCTTTTTTATCATCTCTTTAATTCCTTTATTAAAGTTAGTAAAAAAAAGTTTAGAAGTTTTATCATCATAGTTAAAATTAGTTATATATTTTGAACTTTGATTATCCTTTTTTATATTATTTATAAAATTATTAATTTTTTTGAAAGAATCTGTATTTTTATAATCATCTATAGAGGTAGTAAAACTTTTATTTATTGCTATATGTATTATTATACTATAAATCAATTTAGCAATAGAACTTTTTCCACTATTATTATCTCCCATAAAAATAGTTAGTGGTTTTATTTCAAATTCACCATCTTCAATAGCTCCAAAATTTTTTACTTTAACTTTTATCATTTAAAATCCTTTTTGTTTGCTCTATATCTTTGGCAACCTGTTTTTTTAAATTTTCAAGTGAATTAAATTTTTGGTTTTCTCGAATAAATTCTATAAATTTTATTTCAACTTCATCATTAATTTCAATATTTGTCATATCAAGTAGATGAGTTTCAATGGAAAAATTATTATCAGTTGTTTCTCTTGTACCAATAAATGTAATTGAGTTAAAGTTTTGATTGTTTATAACTGAAATTGTGGCATAAACTCCATTTTTGGGTGTTAAAAAATTATCTACATTCAAATTAATAGTTGCAAATAACTCTCTTTTACCAACACCTTGACCTTTTATTTGATTTCCAATTATTGAATAATTTCGATTTAAAAATTGGTTTGCTTTTTGGATATTTCCATTTTTTATAAATTCTCTAATATTTTGTGAGTGTACAGAGATATTATCTATCTTCACCTCATCAATAATTTTAACATCTTTAAAACTTTTTTTCAGGCAATTTATATCACAACTTCGATTTTTACCGAATTTAAAATCATAACCCACTACAATTTTTTTTAGATTGGGAAAATCCTTTTTTAATAACTCTATAAATTCTCTTGAAGTTAAATGTTTAACATCTTCTAATTTATAAAAAAAAAGTTCACAAGAGATAAAATTTTGCCGATTTCCGTTTGGGGTCAGATTTGCATTACCTTTATCAATAACCAAAATTGCACCATTATCATCTAATTTTTGAATAAGTTTTTGGTGAGCTAGATGGATTCCATCAAATCCCCCAATTGCTATCGAAGTTATTTTATTTTTTGAAGTAATAAAATGTTTCAATATTTCCCTCTTTTCCGCTAATTTG
>JAOZPA010000116.1 GCA_029932985.1 Campylobacterales bacterium | reverse complement strand
GTGGAAATCTGCGAAAAAACCCTCAAATTAGGAAGGCAAAAAGAGATTGAAACTTGAAATTGGTTTTTTTATCAAAAATAAAAGATGTTGCTTAGTAAATTAAACCAAAATTGGTGCAATAAAATTGAACCCTACGGGATTTTGATTTATAAACTTTGGTGTATTGTTACATTCAATAGGATTGTTTATTTACTATACAATTAAAGATGATAAAAAGATAATATTTTAGCTATAATCGTAAAAAATTTGGTAAAGGCTTTATATGGGTGATTTTGCTTACATAATTGATACATTGTTCACGATTTTTGCAATGACTTTAATTATTTTTATGGTTCCTGGATTTGCAATGCTTGAGGCTGGGCTTGTTCGGACAAAAAATGTTTCATCAGTTTTGATGGTAAATACGATGATTTATGCGGTAGCTTCTATGGCATTTTTGTTGATTGGTTACAACATTGCGTTTGGGGCTTTTGGCAGTGAGTCGATGAGTGGTTGGGCAGTTTTTCTATTTCAAATGGCATTTGTAGGAAAAGTTGTAAATATTATGAGTGGTGGTGTGAGTGAGAGAGTTCGAGTAGTACCTCTAATCTTTTTCACCGTCATTATGGGCGGAATCATCTATCCATTAATCGTAAATGTCACTTGGGGTAGCAACTTTTTGGCTGGTTCATTTTTAGACATCTCAGCATTAAACGACCTCGCAGGTTCAACTATCATTCACTCAACAGGTGGCTGGGCATTATTGGCAGCGATTTTGATAATTGGTCCTAGAAAAGGAAGATACACAAAAGATGGCAGAGTTCGGGTAATTCCTGCTTCAAATATCCCTCTTGTAGTTTTGGGAGCATTCCTATTATGGATTGGTTGGTTTGGATTTAATGGTGGTTCAGTAGGTTCAATCGCTTCAAAAGAAAATGCAGATGCAGTAGCTTTGACCATTATGAACACAAACACCGCAGGACTTGCAGGGGCAATTATGGTAGGAATTATGATGTATGTCAAATACAAACGATTTGATATTACAATGATTCTCAATGGAGCATTGGGCGGACTCGTAGCAATCACCGCTGGACCTGACCTATACAATATCTATATGCCTATCCTAATCGGAGCAGTTGGTGGAATCATAGTTGTATTTGGTGTACCATTCTTTGACAAAGTCAAACTTGACGACCCAGTCGGAGCATTATCAGTTCACCTTTTAAATGGTATCTGGGGTACAATAGCCGTTGGAATTTTCACAGATGTTTCAATTTTATCACAACTTAAAGGTATTATCGTTATAGCAATTTTTGCTTTTGGCTCAGCTTATGGAATTTTATTTGCAATAAATAAATTCTCACCTCTAAGAGCAGATGACGATGAACAAACTCAAGGTTTAGATGTCGAAGAGTGCGGACTAGAAGCATATCCAGAATTTAAACGAGCATTTTAGAAAAAAACAAAAATACTCATAATTAATTTGCAAGTAATTTTGATATTATCGGTGTAGGGGACTTAAGCCCCTGCACGGAAATTTGATTTAAACTTAATCTACTTTTAAAATTGCTAAAAATGCTTCTTGAGGGAGTTGGACTTTTCCTATCGATTTCATCCGTTTTTTACCAGCTTTTTGCTTCTCTAATAGTTTTCTCTTTCGGGTAATATCTCCACCATAACATTTTGCCGTCACATTCTTACCCATCGATTTTACAGTTTCTCGGGCTATGATTTTACTTCCGATACTTGCTTGAATCGCCACCTCAAAAAGTTGTCGAGGTACAATCTCTTTCATTTGTTTAACCAAATCTCGACCCTTAAAAAAAGCTTTGGAATCAGGCACGATAATAGAAAGTGCATCGACCACTTCACCAGCCACTCTCACATCAAGTTGCACCAATTTTCCCTCACGATAATCTAGTGGGTCATAGTCAAAACTTGCATAACCTTTTGAGATAGACTTTAATTTATCATAAAAATCCATAATTATCTCATTCATCGGAATCTCATACTCCATCAAAACTCGCTCTGGGGTCAAATAATCCATCTTCGTTTGCATTCCCCGTTTGTTGTTCATTAAAGTTATGATATTTCCCACAAATTCCTTTGGAGTAATCACCGTCGCACTCACATAAGGCTCTAAAATCCGTTCAATTTTATTGACAGGGGGCAAATCACTTGGATTTTGAATCTCAATCATTGTGCCATCATTTTGCTCAACTTTGTAGATAACGGTGGGGGCAGTGGCGATAAGCTCAATGCCAAATTCTCGCTCAAGCCTCTCTTTTATGACATCCATGTGGAGTAAACCCAAAAATCCCGCACGAAAACCAAATCCCAAAGCTACCGAAGTTTCTGGCTCGTAGGAGATGCTAGAATCGTTGAGTTTTAGTTTATCAAGTGCCTCACGAAGGTCCTCAAATCTATCTGTCTCGATTGGATAAAGTCCAGCAAATACAAAACTTTTAGCAGGTTCAAACCCCTCAATATGTTTTTTTGTGGGATTTTTAAAATCGGTTATGGTATCGCCCACTTGAAGCTCACCAATCTCCTTGACCCCCAAAATCACAATTCCAATTTCACCAGTTTTGACCTCTTTTGTATCGGTATGTTTCAGCGGATGAGGGTACATAAGATTTAGAACTTGGTGTTTTTTGTTGACACCCATAAGCAAAATCTCCTGACCTTTGGTGATAGTCCCCTCTTGAACTCGAATCAAAGCCAAAGCCCCGAGGTAGTTATCGAACCAACTATCGTACATTAAAGCCTTCAGTGGAGCAGTTTCGTCGCCAGTGGGAGGAGGGATGACATCTATAATTTTATCTAATAAATCTTTGATACCGATTCCACTTTTTGCACTAACTTCCAAAGCATCATCACAATCCAAACCGATGGTATTTTCTATCTCCTCTTTGACTTTTTTTGGGTCAGCGGCAGGGAGGTCGATTTTGTTTATGACGGGCAAAAGCTCCAAATCATTATCCACGGCGATATAGACATTTGCGATGGTTTGAGCCTCAATTCCTTGACTAGCATCCACTACCAGCAATGCCCCCTCGCTCGAAGCTAGGGATTTGCTGACCTCATAACTAAAATCAACGTGGCCGGGGGTGTCGATGAGATTTAGGATATATTCCTGACCATCTTTGGTATAATTTAGGCGAACACTCTGGGCTTTAATGGTGATACCCCGCTCTTTTTCAATATCCATAGTGTCCATCATCTGAGAAGAAATCTCTCTTTTAGTTACCGCATTGCACTCCTGAATCAGCCTGTCGGCAAGAGTCGATTTGCCGTGGTCAATGTGGGCAATGATTGAAAAATTTCTAATATTTTCTTGTTTAATCAATTATTTTTCCTTTTTTGTTTTAAATATTTTCATTATTTGTCTCTTCCTCTAGTGAAATATTAAAATTATTTTGCATAAACTCTTTGAATTCATCACAAAATGGTGTTTTTATTTCATCAAAATACCAAGGTTTATATATATCAAAACCATATAATATAATATTATCTTCCAATATATCTAAAAGTTCATCTGTTATTGACAAATAATTTCTATGATTTAGTTGATTTTGATTTTTTTCTTTATTTGTCACAAAGATTAAATATGTTTTTAAATTCCAAAATGTGGATTTATCTATTTTTAATATCTTATAAAAAAGTGCAAAACTATCTAAAAATTTCTGTTTTATTTTAGGTTTATTACTACTTTTTATTTTTCCATTCTTATATTCAACAAATACAATATACTCTTTTTCTAAGTCAAAAAAAATCATATCTGTTGTTGCCCAACTAGAATCATACTCTTTTGCAATTTCATCAAAATTTAAAAATTTATTTTTAAAAGGACATAAAGAGATATTATTTGTATCATCTTCTGAAATTTCAGATAAAGTATAGATATGTTGTGAAAATTGACTTTCAAATAATTCTTTTATATTGGTTAAATTCACTATTTTAATCCTAATTTCATCTTTCGTAACTCTCTCAATGGCTTTGTCAATTTTTCAAATATTGGAGATATGTCCATTGTTGCATCTGTAATAGTTGAAGTTTCATCTTCATTTTTCTCAGCCAAATAAAAATTATTTTCTATTTTAGATTCATCAGCATAATATTTTAAAGCATCTATTATATAAGGGCTATGAGAATTTACTAAAACTTTTACACCATTTTTTACAAGTTCAACTAAAATTTTGCTTAACTCTAATTGCCATTTTGGATGTAAGTGTACTTCTGGTTCATCAAAAATTAAAATTCTTTTTTTTGTAATATAGTTATTTTTTAATAAAGCTAGTAATATTCCAAAATATTTAATACCCATTGCAACATTTTCTAATTCAAACTCTTTATCATCTTTTTTTCTTTTAAAAATATATTTATCTATAAAATTTTCTCTTATATGTATAAAATCTCCACCAATAATATTTTGAATTGAGGGTATCAACTCTTTAGCTATTGCATACTTCTTTTCTCTCTCATTTGACAATTTTGTAAACAAATCCCAACTTAAATAGGGATACCTTATTTGAACCTCTGTCATAGGTGCAAGTTGTGCTACATTTTGAAAAAAATCATACAAACTCCAAATAAAAGGGGTTTCTATAAAAATAGCACTTAAAAACTTATCTTCACTAATTTCAAATATATTATCAATAAAATTTAATTGATTATCCGCAATTTTAATAAGAGAATTTTCTTTAGATACTGCCTGATTTTTAAAAATTTTTTTATCTATCCATTCAAATTTTTGTTTTATATCATCTGTTTTATTATAAGTTACAAAAGCTCTAGCTCTTAAAATTGCAAATAAAGCCTTTCCTGCTGTTGTTTTTCCTGTATCATTTTCACCAGCGATGAGAGTTAATCCATCTATTTTAATATTAGCTTCTCTTATAATTCCAATATTTTTTAATTCTAAAATCACTCTTTTTTCCTTTAAATATTTTTTGGTAAGCCACCTAAATATCCACGAAGAAATGCTTCTGATAAAAAAAGTGTTTCTCTATCCTCATCTATTGGATTATCTTCAACGGTTAATCTTTTTAATTTAGTATGACCCAACTCATTACGAAAAACCCTAAATAATCTCTCATTTTCATCATTTAAATCAAATCCATCTAAAATAGCAGGATTATGAGTTGTTAAAAATATCTGCTTATCATATTTTTTTGCTAATTTTGATAATATAATCATAAGTTTTGTACAAAGTTTTGGATTTAGTGAAGCATCAATATTATCAATTGCAAAAGCTTTTGGTGTTTCTTTGGCGACAATTAAAGTTATATAAAAAAGTATAAACAAAAATCCCTCATTTGTGCTGTATTGGTCAAACTCTCTATATAAATATCTATCTTTAATTATCAATTTTTTTTCACCCCACGGTAAATCTTTTGGAATTTTAATATCTTCAAACCAACCAAAAAGCTCTAAAGATTCAGTAATTGTATTAATATAGCTTTTGTCTTCATAATTATCAATAACCTTAAGAAGCCTTAAAAGCCCCTTCCCATCTGAACTTAATGGCTCTAACCCCTCATCTTTATAAAGATTTCTTAAAGCCGTATTTTCAGGGGAATAGATAATAAAATTTTCAAGTGTTATTTTTAATTTTTTATTCTTTATTAATAAACTTGTAATCTTATCCAGAAATTTTTTTTGTAATTTAGGATGAAGAGAGGCTTCAATTTCATCTATTAACTTTATATCTTTTATATCAACCCATCTGGCATAAGCTCTATTTTCATTTTGAAATTCAAACTCTTGTAAAAAATCATTTTCAAATGTTAAGTCAACTTTAATATTTTTATTTTTACTTTCTTCTTCAAAAGCACTTCTCATAAGTTCAGGTTCGGGGACTCTCATTCCACGAGGAACTAAAAATTCATTACCTAAAGCATTTGATTCACTAGCAGAGACAAAAACTAAAGCTTCTAAAATATTACTTTTTCCGCTTCCATTTTCACCAATAAAAAGATTAACTCTACCAACCTCAAACTCTAAATCATAGATAGATTTGAAATTTTTAATATGAATTTTTGTTATCATTTGCCCTCTTTATATTTATTATTTCGCACGAATACCA
Source organism: Campylobacterales bacterium (assembly GCA_029932985.1). Taxonomy (GTDB): domain Bacteria; phylum Campylobacterota; class Campylobacteria; order Campylobacterales; family JAOZPA01; genus JAOZPA01. The sequence goes on along the minus strand of JAOZPA010000116.1, from coordinate 1,183 downwards.
ATGAAAAAAATATTTTGATAATCTTATCATAAATATAGTAAGTAGCAAATTAAATCCTAAAAAAGAGATAGTTAAAATAAAGCTAATTTTAGTTATAATCTCTAAAAAAAGGGTAATTTTGAGAATACTTTCAGGAATACAATCGTCGGGGATACTACATATTGGGAACTATTTTGGGATGATGAAGCGGATGATAGAGTTACAAGAGCGAGAGGAGTTATCGGTTTTTATCGCAAATTATCATGCCCTAACTTCGCTTAAAGACCCAAAGATTTTAAAAAAAGATACACTAGATGCGGCGGTTACTTTTCTTTCATTGGGCATCGACCCCGAAAAATCCACTTTTTGGTTGCAATCGGATGTAAAGGAAGTTTTGGAGCTTTATTGGATTTTGTCGAGCTTCACACCAATGGGACTTTTGGAAAGGGCGCACAGTTATAAGGATAAAACGGCTAAGGGTATTCCTGCAAATCACTCACTTTTCTCCTATCCTGTGCTGATGGCAGCGGATATTTTGCTCTATGATGCACAGCTCGTGCCTGTGGGTAAAGACCAGATTCAACATATTGAGATGACTCGTGATATTGCAATTAAATTCAATAATCAGTTTGGCGAAGTTTTTACGATTCCAAATTTTAGTGTGGATGAAAATGTGCAAAAAGTTGTGGGAATTGATGGCGAGAAGATGAGTAAAAGCTACGGAAATACCATCGATATTTTTTCGACTAAAAAAAATACATTTAAACAAGTTGGCAAAATCAAAACCGATTCCACTCCACTCGAAGAGCCTAAGGAGTTTGAGGGCTGTAATGTTTATGAAATCTCAAAACTTTTTATGAATGAAAACGAACTTTTGGAGCTAGAGGAGCGATACAAAAATGGTGGTGAGGGGTATGGGCATTTTAAAGTGACTTTGCGAGATAAAATTTGGGACTATTTTGAACCACATCGTAAAAAACGGGAATATTATCTCAAAAATACAGATGAGGTAAAAGATATTTTAGATTTTGGGGCAAACAAGGCTCGTACAAAAGCACAGGAAAAGATGGAAATTATAAAAAGCAAGGTGGGAATTGCGATTTAAAATTATTTGCCCTATTGTTGGGCAAAAAGCCCCTATCAAAAGCTATCTTTAAGGTTTTACTTTAAATTATTTACACTTATCTCTTTCATTATCTTATAT